>NZ_JBKOTV010000018.1:0-50273 GCF_049738055.1 Streptococcus sp. CL6.22
ATATATTTTGGAAGGGTAGCGAAGAGGCTAAACGCGGCGGACTGTAAATCCGCTCCTTCGGGTTCGGGGGTTCGAATCCCTCCCCTTCCATTTTACGGGCATAGTTTAAAGGTAGAACTAAGGTCTCCAAAACCTTCAGTGTGGGTTCAATTCCTACTGCCCGTGTTAATAGAATTATGGCGGGTGTGGTGAAGTGGTTAACACACCAGATTGTGGCTCTGGCATGCGTGGGTTCGATCCCCATCACTCGCCTATTTTATATTATTGGGGTATAGCCAAGCGGTAAGGCAAGGGACTTTGACTCCCTCATGCGTTGGTTCGAATCCAGCTACCCCAGTTACTATTTGCCGGCGTGGCGGAATTGGCAGACGCGCTGGACTCAAAATCCAGTGTCCGCAAGGACGTGCCGGTTCGACCCCGGCCGCCGGTATAGATTGAAAGACAAGGTTTTCGGACCTTGTCTTTTTTTATTTGATTGTTGAATTTGTAACGCTGAGTTACTTAAAATTACTAATTTTATAACAGATCATCTAATTTATCCGCTAATTTTTGTTGCTTGCTTGGATACAAATGTGAGTAAGTATCTATTGTTGTAGTTATAGATGCATGGCCTAATCTTTCTTTTACGACAAGATAATCTTCTCCTTGATTTATTAGTAGGGAAGCATGTGAATGCCTGAAGTCATGAATTCTTATTTTTTTTAAAGAACTATCTCTTTGTAATATTTTTTTATATTGTTTTTCGATTGAATCCTTAGTTATCGTAATCGGGCTATTTTGAAATATCTGTAGATCATCTAGGTTGGTTGTAAATTCTTTTAATCTTTCATGCTGTGTTTGCCTCCATTCTTCTAGTGTCTCCACTAGTTTGGTGTTCATGATGATTCTTCGGGTTCCAGCTTTTGTCTTTGTACTACTAATGTGTTCTTCACCTTTTTTAACGTATATTGATTTACTTACATGGATTGTATTTGTAGAAAACTCTATGTCCTTCCACGTTAGAGCAAGAGCTTCTCCGAGTCTTAGACCAGTAAAAAATAGAACTGTGAATAGTAATTTTATATTGTATTCATCGTTGCTAAATAGTGTTAAGAAATGCTTAAATTCTTTTACTGTCCAGAAATTTAATTTTACTTTTTCTATGGGTAATTTTTTCAGTAATCCTACGGGATGTTCCTTGTAAAATCCCTTTCTTAATCCAACATCCAGAATTTTCTTTAGTAAAATTATAATTTTATTAATAGTGTTTGGACTTAGCTTCTTTTCTGAGTTTTGAGTATTTTTATCTCTTAGATGTTCTCTGAATTGATAGATATCTTCATAAGTTAATTTAGCTACATCATCAACTTTTTCAAAATAGTTTTTTATATGCCTGTTATAGTTGTTTTCTTGTGTATCTATATAGCTTTGTTTTCTGTTGTTTATTCTATCCTCTTCTTTTAAGAGATCATAAAGGATATCAATTGATATTTTTGAGTTGAAACTTTTTTCTTTAAGTTCGACACTTCGTAAGTATTGTTCGGCCTCCAATGCTTCTTTTTTAGTTTTGAATCCTTTTCTTACAATTCTACGTTGTTTTAGAGATATTGGATTTATACCATTGGAAACATCAACAATCCAAGTTCCGTCTCTACTTTTACGTAAAGCCATAAGCTACGCTTCTTTCTGGAGTTCAATTCCTAATAGTTCTTCTGCGACACTGGCTGGAATTGTACCAATCCTTTTGTTATCGTAGATGTTAAAACCACGATTCACTAATAGTAATTTGCCGGTATGGATAATCTTTCTTGCAGTTCCTGGAGCAAATCCAAGTTCGATAAGGTCATCTTTTGTTACAGTTTTAATCATGTGATCTCCTTTTCTAATTAGATTAACTAAGGGGAGGATTAACTCCCCTTGTATTTTACTTATTTTTGTTTTACATCTACTAAATGGATAGCATCAGCCTTGTAATACATTGTCGTGCTAATCATAGTAGCTTGTAAATTGTCAAATGTAACTGGTACTTCATCCATTGCTTGGATATAGTCATTATCAACCAAGGCATCTGGATTGTCTACTGAGACTTGGGTTGATTTCTTTTTGAATTGTCCATCCTTGATTGTTACATTGTATTTCCAACCAATGATTTTATCGGTATTAAAACGTCTTTCGCTACCATCTCGGTTTTTGATAATTTCTCCGTTTGCATCTGCTCGGACTTCCGTTTCAAATTTTGGAATGACTTCATCCAATTCAAATTTTGTTCCAATGTTATTAAAATTCCAGTCATTTTGTGAAAGCATTTTTGCCATAGTTAATTTCTCCTTTTAATATTTTCTTTGATTGTAGGGATCAAATCCTCTCGTTTAAAGAGTATTGCTCTTTCTATTAATCCACTTGCTAAATCTGGTGGATATTCCATATTGTTGAGTGCGAGATAGTTAGCTTTCTCATACTCATGCAGTAAGTTATTGTCGTATAGAAATTTATACGCTTTTAGAATAGCTCCTGAACCTTTATAGGTAAACCATTCTAATTTTTGTTCTAGTTCTGTTTTTGATTTTGAAATAATGATAGAGACGGGTTTTGAATGGCCTAAAAACTTTTCCCAAGATCTCAAAGGTTTTGAGAAATAGCTATCACTATAGAACCTCACTTTTTCTTTGAGATATCCCTTGGTAAAGTTGAGAAGATCTATTTCTGAATGCAACCATTCTTGAATGAAGTAGTGAGCTTTTTCTTTCCTAAGTTCTAACTCAGTTCTTATCCAATTTTCTATATACCGCTTGCTGATACCGAGCTTCTCAGCTCGTTCTAAGCGTTTATCGTAAATTCTAAGTCTTTCGTCATCATTGGGTTTTCTCAAATATAAGGTCTGGCCGATTGTTTCATCTCCGTAGGTATTGTAGTAGGTGCTTTTTCCATATATAAAGCGTTTCTTCTGACAAATCTTTAGAAGCTGATTAGGAGTGAAATAGGGTGTTTCATTAAAATCATCTATTGCAATATCAATTCGTCTTACTGAAAAATGATTGTAATTGTAGTAGAGGTTGTTCAAAAACTGTCTTTCGGACAGACTATTTGGATCTAATACCATATCTCTATAGAACTCGAGTGCCTGTCCTGACATGACAAGCATGTAGGACGACTCTTTCGCTCCATAGTAGATACGGATATTCCCATAATGAAGCTGGCTATCATAGTTATAGTATTTAAGGCTCCCTTTATTCTCAATAAATAGGTCATAGTCAAGAAATAGAATGTCTTCGATTATTTCTCTTGGCGAAAATTCAGTCTTATCAAACTGAATTTGAATCCAGTCAAATACAGAACGTAAATGTTCATTTTTTGCCATAGATTTTGATTCAACTTTTTGCTTAATTTTGCCACCCTTAAAATCTCCGAAACCCTTGGAAATACTGAATTCTTTCGATGGTACACCTAACTTGCAGAGGGTGGTGTTACTACACACCCTATCGGTCAAAAATGGTCCGTCCGCATCTACGCTCATTTTCGGCTTTCTGCCTCATGGCTCAGCCGAAAACTCGCTATTAGCCGAACCTATTTTTTGACCTCTTGTTAACAAACCCTAGTAAGCCGGTTTGCATCGACTCTTCAATATCTTGGATTTTCTTTTTTAGGTTGGAATTCTCAATTTTTATCAGTCGTATTTCTCGTTTAAATTCCTGTTTCAAGGCGCTCAGTTCATCGTAGAGCTCATCTATTACTTGGTTTAGGGATTCTTGCTCATTATCTGCTAGACTCCCAAATACGGCTTGTATAGCCTCTTTGAGACCTATTTCAAGTTTTAGGTTAGCTAACTTTTGAAATTGTCTAAGGTCTTCGTCTGTAAAGTCATAGGCAACTGTATAACTTAATTGATGAGTTCTTGGATTTCTACTGATAGGAATTTTAATTTTCTTAAATTCCTTGCCACTTATCTCTCTAATCAGTTGAATCCAATTTTTAAGAGTAGAGGTAGAGTTTAGGCCAGAAATTTGATTGACTAACTCTTTATTGGTCATCTTTTTGTGAAACCTCCGAAATTTTCTTGTGCAACTGAAGAGTTTTCTGTGGTATAATTGTTACATAATATGTTTTGATCTTGGAACGAACGGCACATTTGTTTCAAGATTTTTTATTTTGTCGAATCCTACCTCCTTTATTAAAATTTTTTAAATCGACTACTAGTTACATACGCTTTTACCTCCTTTTATGCTATAATATTCTCAATGGAATATTCAATCTCAAAATAAATATTCCTTATGGAATAATTCTATTTTATACCGTTTAGAATATTTTGTCAAGCTAAAATATACGAATAAGAATATCTATAGGAGAATTATGTATACAGAGGATTATAAATTTTCAGAGAGGTTAAAAACTCTCAGAAAATCAAAAAAGTTAACTCAAGTACAAATATCGGAATTAATTGGAGTTCAACAAGGGACATATTCTCGGTGGGAGAATGGAACGTTAGAACCAGGATTAGAATTCGTTGTGAAATTAGCAAATATCTTTGGGACTACTACAGATTATTTGCTGGGACAAAAACCTTATTCAATTATCAGTAGTTTACCTCTAGAACAATTAGATCTTACCAATATTGCAAACTTTTCAAAGGATGAGTTTGATATTTTGAAACATTCAATAGCAGTTTCGGTGGCAAGAAATAAAATAAAGGCAACAGAACTAAAAGATAGAGTTATAGAAAAAAATCAGTTGTCAGAAAAAGATGCAGAACTTTTGAATAAGATTTTTGAAGAAGTTAAAACTTATTGGGAAAATTAGGAGGACGCTAGTCTTCAAAATTCCCTCCCAAAATGTGTCCAAAATATTGACAGAATTCTAGCTTTTCATTATAGTTCTTATGGAACTTTTTTTCTACAACAAAATAGGCTCCATAATATCCATAGGGGATTTACCCACTACAAATAGTATAGAGCCGGTTTTATTAATGTCCTGCATTTCCTAATAAGTTAACCATGACAACACCAATGATAATCAAAATTAAACCGATAATGCTATAAACATTTAGTGTTTCTTTGAAAATCATTACTGCGATAGAGGCTGTCAAAACTAAACCGACAGCTGACCATGTTGCATAAGCTATTCCTAAAGGAATTTTTTGCATTGCTAGTGAGAGGAAATAGAAACAAACGCCATAGCTAAGTAGGGCAGAAACGGTTGGAATAGGCTTTGTAAAACCGTCTGATAATTTCAAAAGGTTAGTTCCCAATATCTCTCCTACAATGGCGATAAAAAGATAAAAGTATGACATGTCTTTAACCTCCTATATGTCATGTTTTTGCTCTAAGAGCTATTATAGCTATCCGTTTTTTATAAATCTTGGCACAAGTCATGAGAATTTGTAGTAAAACTGTGGCAGACACTTTTTCAGAACCAATAGCTGATAAGTTTATTATATCATAAGATAAATTTTAAAAAAAGTCTTGATTTATTTCAATGTCTTGCGTGGTCTCGATTTTACTGGTAAAATTACTTTTAAGAACTTTAAAAAAGAGGTTTCTATATTTGACAAAACAATGACTTGTTGTCCCGAATGTGGGCATCCTTTGGAGAAAAAATTTTTAAAAGATGAGGGAGATATTCCTTATTGTTCACAATGTGCGAGTTTTCGTTTTCCAGTCTTTAATACAGCAATTAGTGCGATTTTATTTAATGAAAAACATGATAAGATTCTCTTGATTAAGCAATATGACATGGCTGAGCATATTTTGCTAGCTGGTTATGTGTCTAATGATATTCACAACCAATTTCTACAATCATTAAAGGCAATTAATTTAGCCTCTCTTATTACGGATATGGGTAATAAAATTGCACAAAACTAGTCCAAAACTCTTTTTAATAAGGAGTATACTTTCTAGCATTTTATAGTTACTAAAAAGTATCTAAACTTTGGAAGTGATACTAAGTTTTAAAAAATATTATGGAAAAAAAGCTTATAAAATCAATATTTCTGAGATTTAAAACTAATAATATTAGACTCAAAATCCAGTGTCCGCAAGGACGTGCCGGTTCGACCCCGGCCGCCGGTATAGTATAGAGTTAAGGAACGTTGTAAATCTTCGTTCCTTTTTTATATTATTTTTGGTATAATAATAGTTATTCAAATTTTATTTAGATTATGAAAGTGTAGGGAAGTATGTCTCGTTCTATCGATTTATTAAAACATCGGTATTTGAAAAATATTAAAGAAAATCCTGAATTGTTTGTTGGGATTGAGCTGGAATATCCTGTTGTAAACTTGGAAGGGGATGCTACAGATGTTGAAGTTATCAAACACTTATTCCGATATTTAGTTTATGCTTTGGATTTTACTGTCGAAAAGGTTGATGATTTTGGGACTCCTATTCAGTTAGTGGAGCCAGCAAGTCAGGATGTTATTTTATTTGAAGTTTCCTATACTACGATTGAGTTTGCATTTGGTAAGGCTGAAACGATACAAGAGGTTGAAGAACGTTTTAGTATTTATATGGGAGCAATCCAGAAGAAGTTAGCTGAATCAAATCATGCTATTGTTGGCTGTGGTATTCATCCCAACTGGGATAAAAATGATAATTGTCCAGTAGCTTACCCACGCTATCAGATGTTGATGGACTATTTGAATTTGAATAGAAATGTGACTAAATCAGACTTACATCAATTCCCTGAATACGGAGCGTTTATTTGTGGGAGTCAGGTTCAGTTGGATGTTTCAAAGTCTAACTACTTACGAGTGATTAATGCTTTTACCCAAATTGAAGGGGTTAAGGCTTATTTATTTGCAAACTCTGAGTTTTCGGGTGCAGATTGGGATACGAAAATTGCAAGGGACATCTTCTGGGAAGAATCCATGCATGGAATCTATCCAGAAAACGTCGGGGTCAATGCTAGACTCTTTAAAGATGAGGATGATTTTTTTGACTATCTAGATCATTCTGCAATTTTTACTGCGGAACGTGATGGACAAACCTATTATTTTTATCCGATTCAAGTTAGGGCTTATTTGGCTACAACTGAAATCCAAGCATATGCTCTTAATGGGGATGAGATTCTTATTTACCCTCAAGAGAAGGATTTTGAAACTCATCGTAGTTATCAGTACCAAGACTTAACGACTCGAGGAACAGTTGAGTTTCGTAGTGTGTGTACTCAGCCTCTAGAGAGAACCTTCGCTTCTGCAGCTTTTCACTTAGGATTGTTGGTTAATTTAGATAAGTTAGAAGCTTACTTAGAAACAGCGCCTTTCTTTAAAGAATTTGGGCGAAATTATAAGTTTTTAAGACGACAATTTTCTAAGAAGAAGCTTACAAATGAGGAAGAAACTGCGATTATTGAATTTTCCAAACACATACTCCTGCTAGCTTGCGAAGGACTGGAGATGAGAAATAAGCAAGAAACAAGCTATTTACAGCCTTTGAAAGAAGAATTGGGCCTATAATTTCTCTTATAAAAGGAGAATTTTCTGAAAAATCATGATATAATGGATGAGACTATAGATAAAGGATAGAGAGTAATGACATTAGTTTATCAATCAACGCGTGATGCCAACAATACAGTAACTGCTAGCCAAGCTATTTTGCAAGGTTTGGCGACGGATGGTGGTTTGTTTGCACCGCTTACTTATCCAAAGGTAGATTTGGACTTTGACAAATTGAAAGATGCTTCTTACCAGGAAGTTGCTAAGTTAGTTTTGTCAGCATTTTTAGATGACTTTACAGCTGAGGAGTTGGACTACTGTATCAACAATGCCTACGATAGCAAGTTTGATATTCCAGCTATAGCGCCTTTGGTGAAATTAGACGGCCAATACAATTTGGAACTGTTCCATGGTTCAACAATTGCTTTTAAGGATATGGCCTTGTCTATTTTGCCATACTTTATGACAACAGCTGCTAAGAAGCATGGTTTGGAGAACAAGATTGTCATCTTAACAGCGACATCTGGTGATACTGGGAAAGCTGCTATGGCAGGGTTTGCGGATGTGCCTGGAACTGAGATTATCGTCTTTTATCCAAAGGATGGTGTCAGCAAGGTTCAAGAGTTGCAAATGACTACTCAGACTGGTGATAATACTCATGTTATCGCTATTGATGGTAACTTTGATGATGCTCAAACAAATGTGAAGCATATGTTTAACGATGTAGCCCTTCGTGAAAAGTTGGCTACCAATAAACTGCAATTTTCATCTGCCAACTCTATGAATATCGGTCGTTTGGTGCCACAGATTGTTTATTATGTTTATGCCTATGCTCAGTTGGTTAAGACTGGTGAGATTGTGGCTGGTGATAAGGTCAACTTCACAGTACCAACAGGAAATTTTGGAAATATCTTGGCTGCCTTTTATGCTAAGCAAATTGGTCTACCAGTTGGCAAATTAATCTGTGCTTCAAATGACAACAATGTTTTGACAGACTTTTTCAAGACACGTGTTTACGACAAGAAACGTGAGTTTAAAGTGACTACTAGTCCATCTATGGATATTTTGGTATCTTCAAACTTGGAGCGTTTGATTTTCCATCTTTTAGGTAATGATGCGGTTAAAACAGCTGAACTTATGAATGCCTTGAACAAGCAAGGACAATATGAGTTGACAGACTTTGATGCAGAGATTTTGGACCTCTTTGCAGCTGAATATGCGACTGAGGAAGAAACGGCAGCAGAAATCAAGCGTGTTTATGAGGCAGATTCTTATATCGAGGATCCACATACGGCGGTTGCCTCGGCAGTTTATAAGAAATACCAAGCGGCTACTGGCGATGTGACTAAGACAGTGATTGCTTCAACAGCGAGTCCATACAAGTTCCCAGTGGTTGCAGTAGAAGCTGTAACAGGTAAAGTAGGCTTGACTGACTTTGAAGCCTTGGCTCAATTACATGATATTTCAGGAGTTGCAGTGCCACCAGCAGTTGATGGCCTAGAAACGGCTCCAGTTCGTCATAAAACAACAGTGGCAGCTGCTGACATGCAAGCAGCGGTTGAGGCTTATCTAGGACTTTAAGACAGAGGAAGTAAACTCGGTTGGGAAACCAACTGAGTTTCTTTTCATCAGGAGGAAGGATTGTTTAGGAAAAATAAAGACATTCTGAATATTGCATTGCCAGCTATGGGTGAAAACTTTTTGCAGATGCTCATGGGGATGGTGGACAGTTACTTGGTCGCTCACTTGGGTTTAATCGCTATTTCGGGTGTTTCAGTGGCTGGCAATATTATCACGATTTACCAGGCAATTTTCATCGCTTTGGGAGCTGCTATTTCCAGCGTTATTTCAAAAAGTTTGGGGCAGAAGGATCAGTCCAAGCTAGCCTATCATGTGACTGAGTCGTTGAAAATTACTTTACTATTAAGTTTCCTTTTAGGAGTTTTGTCCATCTTTGCTGGGCAAGAGATGATAGGACTCTTGGGGACGGAGAGGGATGTAGCTGAGAGTGGTGGGCTCTACCTATCTTTGGTGGGTGGATCAATTGTTCTCTTGGGCTTGATGTCCAGTTTGGGGGCCTTGATTCGTGCAGCGCATAATCCACGTCTACCTCTCTATGTTAGTCTTTTATCCAATGCCTTGAATATTCTCTTTTCCAGTCTAGCTATTTTTGTCCTTGATATGGGTATAGCGGGTGTTGCTTGGGGGACAATTCTGTCTCGTTTGGTAGGTCTTGTGATTTTATGGTCGCAATTAAAGTTGCCTTTTGAGAAACCGACTTTTGGTTTAGATAAGGAACTATTGACCTTAGCGTTGCCAGCAGCTGGAGAGAGGCTCATGATGAGGGCTGGAGATGTCGTGATCATTGCCTTGGTTGTTTCTTTTGGAACGGAGGCGGTGGCTGGAAATGCAGTCGGAGAAGTCTTGACCCAGTTTAACTATATGCCTGCCTTTGGCGTCGCTACTGCAACGGTCATGCTGGTAGCTCGAGCAGTTGGAGAGGATAATTGGGAAAGAGTAGCTAATTTGAGCAAGCAAACCTTTTGGCTTTCTCTGCTTCTCATGTTGCCCTTGACGCTTAGTGTCTATGCCTTGGGTATACCACTAACTCATCTCTATACGACTGATTCTCTAGCGGTGGAGGCTAGTGTGCTAGTGACACTTTTTTCACTACTTGGTACTCCTATGACGATAGGAACAGTCATCTATACAGCAGTCTGGCAGGGTTTGGGCAATGCTCGGCTTCCCTTTTATGCGACAAGTATAGGAATGTGGTGTATCCGCATTGGAACAGGATATCTGATGGGGATTGTGCTTGGTTGGGGCTTGCCCGGTATTTGGGCTGGAACCCTTTTGGATAATGGTTTTCGTTGGTTATTTCTACGTTACCGTTACCAGCGTTATATGAGCTTGAAAGGATAGGAAATGCAAAAAACAGCTTTTATTTGGGATTTAGATGGGACTTTATTGGATTCTTACGAAGCGATTTTATCAGGAATTGAGGAAACTTTTGCTCAGTTTTCTATTCCTTATGATAAGGAGAAGGTGAGAGAGTTTATTCTCAAGTTTTCTGTGCAGGATTTACTTGTGCAGGTGGCAGAAGAGAGAAAGCTGGATGTGGAAATGCTAAATCAGGTGCGTGCCCAGAGTTTGGCTGAGAAGAATGCTCAGGTAGTTTTGATGCCAGGTGCGCGTGATGTGCTAGCTTGGGCAGAGGAATCAGGAATTCAGCAGTTTGTTTACACTCATAAGGGAGACAATGCTCGTACCATTCTCAGAGACTTGGGTTTGGAATCTTATTTTACAGAGATTTTAACCAGTCAGAGTGGTTTTGTGCGGAAGCCAAGTCCAGAAGCGGCTAACTATCTGTTAGGCAAGTATCAGTTGGATTCTGAGAAGACCTATTATATAGGGGATCGGACTCTGGATGTGGAATTTGCCCAGAATAGTGGGATTCAAAGTATCAACTTTTTAGAGTCGACTTATGAAGGAAATCATAGGATTCAAGGGTTAGCAGATATTCCTTATATTTTTGGGGATTGGGAACGATAAGATTGTGTCAGTTTTGTGACAGAGACCTAACAAACTATTTCAAGTAACCAAGTTTGTTACAAGGAATAGACAGTTCTGTTAAATAGGCCCGAGAGGGCTTTTTTTCTGCATTTTTTGTGTTATGATAGACAGGTACTCATTTGAAAGGGATAGGAAAGAATGAAGAAAAGAATATTATTAGCTTCAACAGTAGCCTTGTCATTTGCCCCAGTATTGGCAACTCAAGCAGAAGAAGTTCTTTGGACTGCACGTAGTGTTGAGCAAATCCAAAACGATTTGACTAAAACGGACAACAAAACAAGTTATACCGTTCAGTATGGTGATACCTTGAGCACCATTGCAGAAGCCTTGGGTGTAGATGTCACAGTTCTTGCGAATTTGAATAAAATCACTAATATGGACTTGATTTTCCCAGAAACTGTTTTGACAACGACCGTCAATGAAGCAGAAGAAGTAACAGAAGTTGAAATCCAAACACCTCAAGCGGCTTCTAGTGAAGAGGTGACAACTGCGACAGCAGATTTGACAACCAATCAAGTGACCGTAGATGATCAAACTGTTCAGGTTGCAGACCTTTCTCAACCGATTGCAGAAGCGCCAAAAGCGGTAGAAACTACAAGTACAAAAGAAGTAGCAACAAATTCAGAAGTTGCAGAGACAGTTGCTACTGCAGAAGAAGTAGCACCATCTACAAATACTTCAACGTCAGAGGAGCAAACAGCCGAAACAAGTAGTGCAGTTGCAGAAGCAGCTCCTCAGGCAACGACTTCAGCTGAGAAAAATGAAACTCAAGCAAGCCCACAAGATGTTTCAACAGTGGAAGAAACTACAACTCCAACAGAAGAAACAGCAATCGAAACAACTGCAACAAGTTCAGAAGAATTAAAAGAAGCCTCATCAAATGAAGCTACAACAGCAGTTTCTACTTATCAACCAGAAGAGAAGAAAACAGTTTCAACAACTTACGCAGCTCCAGCAGCGCCCGATTATGCTGGACTTGCGGTAGCGAAATCTGAAAATGCAGGCCTTCAACCACAAACAGCGGCCTTTAAAGAAGAAATTGCTAACTTGTTTGGCATCACATCCTTTAGTGGTTACCGTCCAGGAGACAGTGGAGATCACGGAAAAGGTTTGGCTATCGACTTTATGGTACCAGAAAGCTCAGAATTAGGGGATAAGATTGCGGAATACGCTATTCAAAACATGGCCAGCCGTGGAATTAGTTACATCATCTGGAAACAACGTTTCTATGCTCCATTCGATAGCAAATATGGACCAGCTAATACTTGGAACCCAATGCCAGACCGTGGTAGCGTGACAGAAAATCACTATGATCACGTTCACGTTTCAATGAATGGATAAACCAGACTTTGTAATATCATTTTGACGAATGAGATCTAGCTTTCATGATAGGAAGTAAGTCTCGTTCGTTTTTTTCTTTGTCATACTCTTCGAAAATCTCTTCAAACCACGTCAGTTTCGCCTTGTCGTACTCAAGTAGAGCCTGCGGTTAGCTTCCTAGTTTTCTCTTTGATTTTCATTGAGTATCAATATGAATGGAAATTTGAAGATTGATCAGGCTGCTTTGACCCGACATTTCAAAATTCTGGAAAAGGAAGGTTTGGTGGAGCGTCATCGTAATCCTGAAAATCAGCGGGAAGTGTTGGTAGAGGCTACGAAGTATGCTAAGGAGCAATTAGTGGTGAATCCACCTCTGCAGTATATCAAGGTTAAGCAAGAGATGGAAAGTATCTTAACAGAGTCTGAAAGAACAGAACTCAGCCGTTTAGTAAATAAATATGTTATACTTGTTTTTAAGAAAATAGTTTCATGGAATTGGTTGTAAGGAGTTAGAAATGAAAGTATTAGTGACAGGTTTTGAGCCCTTTGGAGGGGAAAAGGTCAATCCAGCTTTGGAGGCCATTAAAGGTTTACCAGCTGAAATCCATGGTGCTGAGGTCCGTTGGCTAGAAGTGCCAACAGTCTTTCACAAATCGGCTCAAGTATTGGAAGAAGAGATGAACCGCTATCAACCTGACTTTGTCCTTTGTATCGGCCAAGCAGGTGGAAGATCTAGCTTAACACCTGAACGAGTAGCCATTAATCAAGACGATGCACGCATTCCTGATAACGAAGGTAATCAGCCGATTGACCTTCCCATTCGAGCGGATGGTGCTTCGGCCTACTTTAGCAGTTTGCCGATTAAAGCGATGGTTCAAGCTATAAAAAAAGAAGGCTTGCCGGCCTCTGTTTCCAATACGGCAGGGACTTTTGTCTGCAATCATTTGATGTATCAGGCCCTCTATTTGGTAGAAAAGAAATTTCCACATGTTAAGGCAGGTTTTATGCATATTCCTTATATGATGGAACAGGTGGTGAATCGACCGACTACCCCAGCTATGAGTTTAGTGGACATTATGCGAGGGATAGAAGCAGCAATCGGGGCTATTATAGAACATGGAGATCAAGATCTCAAGTTGGCAGGCGGAGAAACTCATTGATAGAAAAAAGCTTGAGGGGCCACCTTCAAGCTTTTAGACGTTTTCGAGCCAATACTGCTCGGTAAAAAATCATTTTATTAATTTGAATGTAGGGTAGGAGTGAGAAACTAGCAATCCCAAAAGTAATCCAATTGAGGAAGTACCAAGGAAGGAGTTGTAAGTCTAGGACGAAACGCTGGAACTTGTAGCCTTTCATCAGGAAGCGGCTGGTTTTAAGGATTTGTCCTGGTCTAGCTTGTCCTAAGTCTAGGGTGTCACAGAGGAGAAATTCTACCTGTGAATAAGCATAGTATTGTGGAATATAGAGACTATTTCCGACAATCATCAAGAGGATACTTGCTAGAAAGTAAAGACCAAAGGTCATGAGGAAACGCTCGGTTTCAATTGACGTGAGATCCAGATTGGGAAACTCAGGGTGAAGGGCAACGAATTTCTTTGCAAGAAAGCTACTGTAAAAGAGGAAGTAAATTCCAAGTAAACTAGGAATGCTCCATAAGAAGAGATAGAAACGTTTGAGAAGGAGAGTCAAAAAGGTTTGTGAAAAGTGCTCTTCGTTAAAGAGAGTGAGACTATTTTTGACGAATAGTTCTGTATCTGGATTCTTGATGAGTTTCAGAGTTGTATAAACTGAACTGGTTAGAAGTATTGTTCCGATAAAGGAGACTAATAGAGGAAAAAGGTAGGCTTGGAATACATGGCCAAACACGCTTAAAAAGGGTTCTTCTAAAATAGCTTCGTTGATACGCTCTAAGGGATTAAGAAAGCCAGACAAGATGACCAGTATACTAGGTAAGAGATAGACGAGAAAGAGGCGGGGATTTTCAGCCTGAAATTGTCTGGCCTGCAGACGAACGGTTTTTAAATCAATTTTTGGGTATTTCATTCTCTCATTATACCATAGTTCGTGACAGTTCCTACTTTTTTTGATAAAATCATACAGTATGCCCTTGTGCACAAAGTATGAACTGGGACTGTCTTTCCCAGCTTCGGAGGTAAAAAATGTCAGATTCACCAATCAAATATCGTTTGATTAAGAAAGAAAAACACACGGGAGCTCGTCTGGGAGAAATTATCACTCCCCACGGTACCTTCCCGACACCTATGTTTATGCCGGTTGGAACCCAAGCAACTGTCAAAACTCAGTCTCCAGAAGAGTTAAAGGAGATGGGTTCGGGAATTATCCTGTCAAACACCTATCATCTCTGGCTTCGTCCTGGAGATGAACTCATTGCACGCGCAGGTGGTCTCCACAAGTTCATGAATTGGGACCAACCAATCTTGACAGATAGTGGTGGTTTCCAGGTTTATTCTCTAGCTGATAGCCGTAATATCACAGAAGAAGGAGTAACCTTTAAAAACCATCTCAATGGTTCCAAGATGTTCCTATCCCCAGAAAAAGCCATCTCTATCCAGAACAATCTGGGCTCAGATATCATGATGTCCTTTGACGAATGTCCTCAGTTTTATCAACCTTACGACTATGTTAAGAAATCAATCGAGCGTACTAGCCGTTGGGCTGAGCGTGGTTTGAAGGCTCACCGTCGTCCACATGACCAAGGTTTGTTTGGGATTGTGCAGGGGGCAGGATTTGAAGATCTTCGTCGTCAGTCAGCTCACGACCTTGTCAGCATGGATTTCCCGGGCTACTCTATCGGTGGTTTGGCAGTGGGAGAAACCCACGAAGAGATGAATGCGGTCTTGGATTTCACAACTCAACTGCTACCTGAAAATAAACCTCGCTATTTGATGGGTGTGGGAGCGCCAGATAGCTTGATTGATGGGGTGATTCGTGGTGTAGATATGTTTGACTGTGTCTTGCCGACTCGTATAGCTCGTAATGGGACTTGTATGACCAGTCAGGGACGTTTGGTTGTTAAAAATGCTCAGTTTGCTGAGGACTTTACGCCACTAGATCCAGAATGTGATTGCTATACATGTAAGAACTATACACGCGCTTACCTTCGTCACCTGCTCAAGGCTGATGAAACCTTTGGTATCCGCTTGACTAGCTACCATAACCTTTACTTCTTGCTTAACCTGATGAAGCAAGTGCGACAAGCCATTATGGACGACAATCTCTTGGAATTCCGTGAGTATTTTGTTGAAAAATATGGCTATAATAAGTCAGGCCGTAATTTCTAAAATGGAATTGATATAAGCTAAAAATCCTAAGTTTTCTCTTAGGATTTTTCTTCTTTTTTTGATAGAATAAGGTGTATAATGAAAGGGAGAATAAACTCGTATGCGTATTAAATGGTTTTCCTTGATTAGGATTACAGGTTTACTTTTGGTACTCTTGTATCATTTCTTTCAGACGATCTTTCCTGGAGGATTTTTCGGGGTAGATGTCTTTTTTACATTTTCAGGTTTCCTGATTACAGCTCTACTCATCGAAGAATTTTCTAAAAATCATGAAATTGATTTGGTTGGATTTTTTAGGAGACGCTTTTATCGTATCGTTCCACCTGTGGTTTTGATGGTCTTGGTAACCATGCCTTTTACTTTCTTGGTTCGCCAAGACTATGTGGCTGGAATTGGGGGTCAAATTGCGGGTGTCTTAGGCTTCATGACCAACTTCTATGAACTCCTAACAGGTGGGAGTTATGAATCTCAGTTCATTCCTCATTTGTTTGTTCATAATTGGAGTCTGGCTGTTGAGGTGCACTACTATATTCTTTGGGGGTTGGCAGTTTGGTTCTTATCTAAGCAGGCTAAATCAAATGGTCAGTTGAAGGGAATGGTCTTTCTCTTATCTGCTGCTGCCTTCTTGATCAGCTTCTTCTCCATGTTTATTGGTAGTTTTCTAGTAACCTCTTATTCCTCTGTTTACTTCTCCAGTTTAACTCATGTCTATCCATTCTTTTTGGGAAGTGTGTTAGCAACTATCGTAGGCGTTCGTCAGACGACTTCCCTAGTTAAGCAATTGGATAAAATCTGGGATTTGCGCAAGACCCTTTTAGTTTTTGGGGGAGGTTTTGCCTTCTTACTCATTTTGACCTTCTTTGTCAAATTTACCTATCTCTTTGCCTATCTTATGGGCTTCTTACTTGCCAGCCTTGCAGCCCTTGCTATGATATTGGCAGCGCGTGTCTTACATGAAAAGACTCCTAACGTACAGGAGCCAAAGATAATTAGCTTTTTAGCGGATACTAGCTATGCGGTTTATCTTTTCCATTGGCCTTTCTACATCATTTTATCACAGTTGACCTCAAATCTTCTTGCTGTGTTACTGACTTTGATTTGTTCTTATGGATTTGCCAGTCTTTCATTTTATGTATTGGAACCTTGGATTGCAGGCAAGAACACACCTGTTTTACAAACTCTTCGTCCCCTGCCTTATATTCACGCAATTCTTGCAACAAGTACAGGAATCTTGGCCATCATTGTCTGCATGGTGATTCTGTTGGCACCACAAGTGGGAGCGTTTGAGACAGACTTGACTGTCAATGGTTTGAAGCAAGCTGCAACAAATATTAGCCAAACCAAGGTGATGACAGAACGGGCAGATGCAAATAGTTTAGGAATTGCTGATGGCACTATGTTAATTGGTGACTCGGTTGCTTTAAGGGCAAATACAGCCCTGCAGACAGCCCTTCCTGGAGCACAGATTAACGCGCAGGTCAGCAGAACAACCAAGACCGCCAACGAAATCATGCTCAACAATAGCCAGAATAAATTTCTACCAAAGATGGTGGTCATTGCGACTGGGGTAAATAATCCTGAAAATTACAAGGAAGATTGGGATAGTATCGTAAAAAATCTTCCTAAGGGCCACCATATGATTTTGGTGACACCTTATGAAGGAGATAAAACAAAAGAGACCTATGCAATCGTTGAGAAGGCTGCTACCTACATGAGAGAATTGGCAGAGAAGACTCCTTACATCACGATAGCAGATTGGAATCAAGTTGCTAAGGAACATCCAGAGATCTGGACAGGAACAGACCAAGTCCATTTCGGAAGTGACACTAGCAAAATTGAAGCAGGAGCTAAATTGTATGCAGATACCATTGCTACAGCCTTGCAAACAGCTCAAGACAAGCCAGTCAAATCAAAATAACTTGTATTAAAAAGAGAAGAGTTGGAGAAATCCAGCTCTTTTAAAATATCTCTAGAAAATAGGTCTATACCATTTACAAATGAATCAGAAAGGTTTATAATGTAATTGACATAATAAATATCAAAAGTAATCTTTTAAGGAGGTCATTATTATGCCTAATTACGTTAAAGCGGATCAGTTTTTCTATCCATTTGGCATTCGTCGCGGTGGGTACTTAGAACTTGTTGATGGCAAATTTGGGAAACATGTGGATCAAATTCCTGAAGGAGCAGAGGTTCTTGACTATACTGGTTATAGCATTGCACCAGGTCTTGTGGATACTCATATTCATGGATATGCAGGTGTAGATGTGATGGACAACAACATTGAAGGTACATTGCATACTATGAGTGAAGGACTTCTTAGTACCGGTGTTACCAGTTTCTTGCCCACAACTTTAACAGCCACTTATGAGCAATTGCTTGCAGTCACTGAAAATCTTGGAAACCATTATAAAGAAGCAACAGGTGCTAAGATTCGTGGGATTTATTATGAAGGTCCATATTTCACAGAAACTTTTAAGGGGGCACAAAATCCAACTTATATGAGAGACCCGGGTGTTGAGGAGTTTCATTCTTGGCAGGATGCTGCAAAAGGGATGCTAAATAAAATCGCTATTGCACCAGAACGTGATGGGGTGGAAGATTTTGTACGTACTATTACAGGTGAAGGTGTGACAGTTGCACTTGGACACTCAGATGCGACATTTGAACAAGCTAAGAAGGCAGTTGATGCTGGAGCTAGTGTATGGGTACATGCCTATAATGGGATGCGTGGTTTAACACACCGCGAACTAGGTATGGTAGGAGCTATGTATGAGCTCCCACATACTTACGCAGAATTGATTTGTGATGGTTATCACGTAGATCCAAAAGCTTGTGAGATTTTACTTAAGCAAAAGGGGACAGAAAACATCGCTCTTATTACGGACTGTATGACAGCTGGTGGGCTTGAAGACGGTGACTATATGTTGGGAGAATTCCCTGTTGTAGTAGCAAATGGAACTGCACGTCTCAAATCTACTGGTAATTTGGCAGGTTCTATCCTCAAACTTAAAGATGGTATGAGAAATGTAGTCGAGTGGGGTATTGCGAATCCACACGAAGCAGTCATGATGGCTAGCCTTAACCCAGCAAAATCTGTTCACATTGATGATGTCTGTGGTCAAATCCGTGAAGGTTATGATGCGGACTTTATCGTATTAGATAAAGATTTGGAATTGGTAGCAACCTATCTAGATGGTGTGAAACGTTATCAAGCATAAGAGAAAAAGCAGAAGTTAGAGATTAGCTTCTGCTTTTTTATCTATATTGCTTTACCGGTAAATAAAAAAGTTAAAAAAATCACAAAAAAACTTGAAGAAACAAATGAAAAGGCTTACAATTATATTATAAATAGTACAAATAAAAAAACGGAGGAATGCTTTATGAAAGCCTATACTTATGTTAAACCAGGACTTGCTTCTTTTGTTGATGTAGACAAACCAGTGCTTCGCAAGCCAACAGACGCTATTGTGCGTATCGTAAAAACTACTATTTGTGGAACAGACCTCCATATTATCAAAGGGGATGTTCCTGCTTGCCAAAGTGGTACCATTCTTGGTCACGAAGGGATTGGGATTGTTGAAGAAGTTGGGGAAGGAGTTTCGAACTTCAAAAAAGGCGATAAGGTCTTGATTTCTTGTGTCTGTGCCTGTGGTAAATGCTACTACTGTAAAAAAGGAATTTATGCCCACTGTGAAGACGAAGGGGGCTGGATTTTCGGTCACCTGATTGATGGTATGCAGGCTGAATATTTACGTGTCCCTCATGCAGATAACACTCTTTACCACACTCCAGAAGACTTGTCAGATGAAGCCTTGGTTATGCTATCAGACATTCTGCCTACTGGGTATGAAATTGGTGTCTTGAAAGGGAAAGTAGAACCTGGTTGTAGTGTAGCCATTATTGGTTCAGGACCTGTTGGATTGGCTGCTCTTTTGACAGCCCAATTCTATTCACCAGCTAAATTGATTATGGTGGATTTAGACGATAACCGCTTGGAAACTGCCCTATCATTTGGTGCGACTCATAAGGTTAATTCTTCAGACCCTGAAAAAGCGATTAAAGAAATTTATGATTTGACAGATGGTCGTGGTGTGGATGTCGCTATCGAAGCTGTTGGTATTCCTGCAACATTTGATTTCTGTCAAAAGATTATCGGTGTAGACGGAACAGTTGCTAACTGTGGTGTACATGGTAAACCAGTTGAATTCGATTTAGATAAACTTTGGATTCGCAACATCAATGTAACAACTGGTTTGGTATCTACAAATACAACTCCACAATTGTTGAAAGCTCTTGAAAGTCATAAGATTGAACCAGAAAAATTGGTAACTCACTATTTCAAACTCAGTGAAATTGAAAAAGCCTATGAAGTTTTCAGTAAAGCAGCAGACCACCATGCAATCAAAGTCATTATCGAAAATGATATTTCAGAAGCTTAAGTAGTAAAAACATTTTGGAACATAAGCAAATAGAAATTCAGTCATCATAAGATGGCTGGATTTTTTATCAAAAAATTAAGAAATGAGCATATTTCTTTCCTTGTTTGTCTGAATTGGTTATAATATACGGTACAAAGGAATGAATGAATATGTATCGTGTTATAGAAATGTACGGAGATTTTGAACCGTGGTGGTTCTTAGAAGGTTGGGAAGAAGATATTGTAGCGAGTAAGAAATTTGACCAGTATTATGATGCTCTCAAATACTATAAAACTTGCTGGTTTAGATTGGAACAAGAATCCCCTCTTTATAAAAGCAGAAGTGACTTGATGACCATTTTTTGGGATCCAGAAGACCAACGCTGGTGCGATGAATGTGACGAGTATTTACAACAATACCATTCTTTGGCTCTTTTACAGGATGAGCAGGTTATCCCAGATGAAAAACTACGCCCAGGCTATGAAAAACAAACCGGTAAGGAAAGGCACCGTTCTTGCCGTATGAAATTAAAATAGAGAAAAAGTAACTTTTTGGGAGTTGCTTTTTTTATTTTTCCAAATCTTTGCGAATAGTATAGGTGAGGAGGTAAGTATGGTTCAAGAAATTGCACAAGAAATCATTCGTTCGGCTCGGAAAAAAGGGGCGCAAGACATTTATTTTGTCCCTAAGTTAGACGCCTATGAGCTTCATATGAGGGTCGGAGACAAGCGCTGTAAAATCGGTTCTTATGATTTTGAAAAATTTGCGGCCGTTATCAGTCACTTTAAGTTTGTAGCGGGTATGAATGTTGGGGAGAAGAGACGTAGTCAACTTGGTTCCTGTGATTATGAATATGACCAGAAGATGGCATCTCTACGTCTATCTACTGTAGGCGATTATCGAGGGCATGAGAGTTTGGTGATTCGCTTGTTGCATGATGAGGAGCAGGACTTGCATTTTTGGTTTCAGGACATTGAAGAATTAGGTAAGCAGTACAGGCAACGTGGTCTCTATCTTTTTGCAGGTCCAGTCGGCAGTGGTAAGACAACACTGATGCACGAATTGGCCAAGTCCCTCTTTAAAGGACAGCAGGTCATGTCCATCGAAGATCCTGTTGAAATCAAGCAGGACGACATGCTCCAATTGCAGTTGAATGAGGCAATCGGGTTGACCTATGAAAATCTCATCAAACTTTCCTTACGTCATCGACCAGATCTCTTGATTATCGGAGAAATTCGAGACAGCGAGACGGCGCGTGCAGTGGTCAGAGCCAGTTTGACAGGGGCGACGGTCTTTTCAACCATTCATGCCAAGAGTATCCGAGGTGTTTATGAACGCCTGCTGGAGTTGGGTGTGAGTGAGGAAGAGTTGGCAGTCGTTCTACAAGGAGTCTGCTACCAGAGATTAATCGGGGGAGGAGGAATCGTTGATTTTGCAAACAAAGACTATCAAGCACACCAGCCAACTAGCTGGAATAAGCAGATTGACCAGCTTCTTAAAGATGGACATATCACAAGTCTTCAGGCTGAAACAGAAAAAATTAGCTACAGCTAAGCAAAAAAATATCATTACCTTGTTTAACAATCTCTTTTCCAGCGGTTTTCATCTGGTGGAAACCATCTCCTTTTTAGATAGGAGTGCTTTGTTGGACAAGCAGTGTGTGACCCAGATGCGCACGGGCTTGTCTCAAGGGAAATCATTCTCAGAAATGATGGAAAGTTTGGGGTTTTCAAGTGCCATTGTCACTCAGCTATCCCTAGCTGAGGTTCATGGGAATCTTCACCTGAGTTTGGGAAAGATAGAAGAATATCTAGATAATCTGGCCAAGGTCAAGAAAAAGTTAATTGAAGTAGCGACCTATCCCTTGATTTTGCTGGGATTTCTTCTCTTAATTATGCTGGGACTACGCAACTACCTACTACCCCAACTGGACAGTAGCAATATTGCCACCCAAATCATTGGTAATCTGCCACAAATTTTTCTAGGAATGGTAGGGTTTGTTTTCATACTTGCCCTTTTAGCACTAACTTTTTATAAAAGAAGTTCTAAGATGCGCGTCTTTTCTATCTTAGCACGCCTTCCCTTTCTTGGAATCTTTGTGCAGACCTATTTGACAGCCTATTATGCGCGTGAGTGGGGGAATATGATTTCGCAGGGGATGGAGCTGATGCAGATTTTTCAGATCATGCAGGAACAAGGTTCCCAGCTCTTTAAAGAAATCGGTCAAGATTTAGCTCAATCCCTACAAAATGGCCGCGAATTTTCTCAGACGATAGGAACCTATCCTTTCTTTAAGAAGGAGTTGAGTCTCATCATCGAGTATGGGGAAGTCAAGTCCAAGCTGGGTAGTGAGTTGGAAATCTATGCTGAAAAAACTTGGGAAGCCTTTTTTACCCGAGTCAACCGCACCATGAATTTGGTGCAACCGCTGGTTTTTATCTTTGTGGCTCTGATTATCGTTTTACTTTATGCGGCAATGCTCATGCCCATGTATCAAAATATGGAGGTAAATTTTTAACATGAAAAAAATGATGACATTATTGAAAAAAGCTAAGGTTAAAGCTTTTACACTTGTGGAAATGTTGGTAGTCTTGCTCATCATCAGCGTGCTTCTATTACTCTTTGTACCTAATCTGACCAAGCAAAAAGAAGCAGTCAATGACAAAGGAAAAGCTGCTGTTGTTAAGGTGGTGGAAAGCCAGGCAGAACTTTATAGCTTAGATAAGAATGAAGAAGCTAGCCTAAGCAAGTTACAAGACGATGGGCGCATCACGGAAGAACAGGCTAAAGCTTATAAAGAATACCATGCTAAACAAAATACCAGCCAAACCGTTGCAGATTAAGGCTTTTACCATGCTTGAAAGTCTCTTGATTTTGGGACTTGTGAGTATCCTTGCCTTGGGCTTGTCCGGCTCTGTTCAGTCCACTTTTGAGGCGGTAGGGGAGCAGATTTTCTTTATGGAGTTTGAAGAACTTTATCGGGAAACACAAAAACGCAGTGTAGCTAGTCAGCAAAAGACTAGTCTAAATTTAGATGGGCAGACGATCAGTAATGGCAGCCAAAAGTTGACCGTTCCTAAAGGAATTCAGGCACCATCAGGACAAAGTATCACATTTGACCGAGCTGGGGGAAATTCATCCCTGGCTAAGGTTGAATTTCAGACCAGCAAAGGAGCGATTCGTTATCAATTATATCTAGGAAATGGAAAAATTAAACGCATTAAGGAAACAAAAAATTAGGGCAGTGATTTTACTGGAAGCAGTAGTGGCTCTAGCTATCTTTGCCAGCATCGCGACGCTCCTTTTGGGACAAATTCAAAAAAATAGGCAAGAAGAAGCAAAAATCTTGCAAAAGGAAGAAGTCTTGAGGGTAGCTAAGATGGCCTTGCAGACAGGTCAAAATCAGGTAAAGATAAACGGAGTGGAGATTCAGGTGTTTTCTAGTGAAAAGGGATTGGAGGTTTATCATGGTTCAGAACAGTTGTTGGCTATCAAAGAGCCATAAGGTCAATGCTTTCACCTTGTTGGAATCACTGATTGCTCTCATTGTCATCAGTGGAAGTTTACTCCTCTTTCAAGCCATGAGTCAGCTCCTCATTTCAGAAGTTCGCTACCAGCAACAAAGCGAGCAAAAGGAGTGGCTCTTGTTTGTGGACCAGTTGGAGACAGAATTAGACCGTTCGCAGTTCGAAAAAGTGGAGGGCAATCGCCTCTATATGAAGCAGGATGGCAAGGATATCGCTATAGGTAAGTCTAAATCGGATGATTTTCGGAAAACCGATGCCAGTGGACGGGGTTATCAGCCGATGGTTTATGGCCTCAAATCTGCGCAGATTACAAAAGACAATCAACTGGTTCGATTTCGTTTTCAATTTCAAAAAGGCTTAGAAAGAGAGTTTATCTATCGTGTGGAAAAAGAAAAAAGTTAAGGCAGGTGTTCTCCTCTATGCAGTCACCATGGCAGCCATCTTTAGTCTTTTGTTACAATTTTACTTGAATCGACAAGTCGCCCACTATCAAGACTATGCTTTGAATAAAGAAAAGTTGATTGCTTTTGCTATGGCCAAGCGAACCAAAGATAAGGTTGATAAGGAAAGTGGGGAACAGACCTTTAATCTGGGTCAGGTGAGTTATCAAAATAAGAAAACAAACTTGGTGACAAGGGTTCGTACGCCTAAGGGTCAATATGAATTCATCTTTCCTTCCGTCAAACTCAAAGAAGAGAAAACAGCTAAAAAGGAAAAGATAGTGATTGATCCAAGTGAAAAAGTGGAGAAGAAAGAATCAGAAGAGAAGCTTGAAAAGAACGAGAATTCCTAGTCAATTCAGCTACTTTGTGCTAAACTAAAAATATGAGACATAATTTTAACCACAAAGCGGAAACTTTCGATTCCCCTAAAAATATCTTTCTTGCAAACTTGGTATGTCAAGCGGTCGAGAAACAGATTGATCTTCTATCAGACAAAGAAATTTTGGATTTCGGTGGTGGGACGGGTCTATTAACCTTGCCTCTGGCCAAACAAGCCAAATCTGTAACATTAGTGGATATTTCGGAGAAAATGCTGGAGCAAGCTCGTTTGAAAGCGGAGCAGCAAGACATCAAGAATATCCAGTTTTTGGAACAAGATTTACTGAAAAATCCCTTAGAGCAAGAGTTTGATCTCATTGTTGTCAGTCGGGTTCTTCACCATATGCCTGATTTGGATGAGGCTCTTTCACTGTTTCATCAACATTTGAAGGAAGATGGACAACTCCTACTTGCTGATTTTACCAAGACAGAGGCTAATCATCATGGATTTGATTTAGCTGAACTGGAAAAACAGCTAATTGAGCATGGTTTTTCATCTGTGCATAGTCAGATTCTCTATAGCGCTGAAGACCTGTTTCAAGGAAATTACTCAGAACTCTTTTTAACAGTAGCCCAAAAATCACTCGCCTAGTCAGGGAGTGATTTTTCTATAAGGATGGAAAAAAGAAGGGAAATTTGATAAGATAGGAATATGGATTTTGAAAAAATTGAACAAGCTTATACGTATTTACTAGAGAATGTCCAAGTCATCCAAAGTGATTTGGCGACCAACTTTTATGACGCCTTGGTGGAGCAAAACAGCATCTATCTGGATGGTGAAACTGAGCTAGAACAGGTCCGAGAGAACAATCAAGCCCTTAAGCGTCTAGCACTACGCAAAGAAGAATGGCTCAAGACCTACCAGTTTCTCTTGATGAAGGCTGGGCAAACAGAACCCTTGCAGGCCAATCACCAGTTTACACCGGATGCTATTGCTTTACTTTTGGTGTTTATTGTGGAAGAGTTGTTTAAAGAAGAGGAAATCACTATCCTCGAAATGGGTTCTGGTATGGGAATTCTGGGGGCTACTTTCTTGACCTCGCTTGCTAAAAAAGTGGATTACTTGGGAATGGAAGTGGATGATTTGCTGATTGATTTGGCGGCTAGTATGGCAGATGTGATTGGTTTGCAGGCTGGCTTTGTCCAAGGAGATGCCGTTCGTCCACAAATGCTCAAAGAAAGTGACGTGGTCATTAGCGACTTGCCTGTCGGTTATTATCCTGATGATGCCGTTGCGTCGCGTCATCAAGTTGCTTCTAGTCACGAACATACTTACGCTCATCACTTGCTTATGGAACAAGGTCTAAAGTATCTCAAGTCAGACGGATACGCTATTTTTCTCGCACCGAGTGATTTGTTGACCAGTCCTCAAAGTGATTTGTTGAAAGGCTGGTTGAAAGAGGAGGCAAGTCTGGTTGCCATGATTAGTCTGCCTGAAAATCTCTTTGCTAATGCCAAACAATCTAAGACTATTTTTATCCTACAGAAGAAAAGTGAAATAGCAGTGGAGCCTTTTATTTATCCACTTGCTAGCTTACAAGATGCAAGTGTTTTGATGAAATTTAAAGAAAATTTTCAAAAATGGACTCAAGGTACTGAAATATAAAATAGATTTTGTTATAATAGATGAAAACGCTTAAAAAGGGGTATCATGTTATGACAAAAACAATTGCAATCAATGCAGGAAGTTCAAGTTTGAAATGGCAATTATACTTAATGCCAGAAGAAAAAGTATTGGCGAAAGGGTTGATTGAACGTATCGGCTTGAAAGATTCAATTTCAACTGTAAAATTTGATGGTCGTTCTGAACAACAAATTTTGGATATTGAAAATCACACACAAGCTGTTAAAATCTTATTGGATGACTTGATTCGTTTCGATATTATCAAGGCTTATGACGAGATTACTGGTGTTGGACACCGTGTTGTTGCCGGTGGAGAATATTTCAAAGAATCAACAGTCGTTGAGGGAGATGTTTTAGAAAAAGTTGAAGAGTTGAGCTTGTTGGCTCCTCTCCACAATCCAGCCAATGCGGCAGGTGTTCGTGCCTTCAAGGAATTGCTGCCAGACATTACCAGTGTAGTTGTTTTTGATACTTCATTCCACACAACTATGCCAGAGAAAGCTTATCGCTACCCTCTACCAACAAAATATTACACAGAAAACAAGGTGCGTAAATATGGTGCCCACGGTACAAGTCACCAGTTTGTAGCAGGAGAAGCAGCAAAACTCTTGGGCCGTCCATTAGAGGACTTGAAATTGATTACTTGCCACATCGGTAATGGTGCTTCTATTACAGCTGTTAAGGGTGGTCAATCTGTCGATACTTCAATGGGATTCACTCCACTTGGTGGTGTGATGATGGGAACTCGTACAGGGGATATTGACCCAGCTATCATTCCTTACTTAATGCAATATACAGAGGACTTTAACACGCCTGAAGACATTAGTCACGTTCTTAATCGTGAATCAGGACTGATGGGGGTTTCAGGTAAATCTAGTGATATGCGTGATGTGATTGCTGCTATGGAAGAAGGGGATCATGATGCCACTTTAGCCTATGAAATGTATGTTGATCGTATCCAAAAACATATCGGTCAATACCTTGCAGTCTTAAATGGAGCAGATGCTATTATCTTCACAGCAGGTATTGGTGAAAATGCTGCAAATGTGCGTGAAGATGTTATCTCAGGTATCTCTTGGTTTGGTTGTGATGTTGACCCAGAAAAGAACGTCTTTGGTTTGACAGGAGACATCTCAACAGAGGCAGCGAAGATCCGTGTATTGGTTATTCCAACAGATGAAGAGCTAGTTATTGCCCGTGACGTTGAACGCTTGAAAAAATAAGTAAAACTAGTAAAAATATTCCGTACAAGGAGTTGGGAAAGAGATTTTTCCAGCTTCTTTTTATGGTGAAATTGTCCAAAACCTTGCTATGATTGGCTTTTTTGAAAAATATGGTATAATAGTAGTAATTTAATAGATGGAGTTGAGTTTTGAAGAAAAACTTTCGTGTAAAAAGAGAGAAAGATTTTAAAGCGATTTTCAAGGAGGGGACAAGTTTTGCCAATCGCAAGTTTGTTGTCTACCAACTAGAAAATCAGAAAAACCATTTTCGAGTAGGTCTATCAGTTAGCAAAAAACTGGGGAATGCCGTCACTAGAAATCAAATCAAGCGACGAATCCGACATATTATCCAGAATGCAAAAGGAAGTCTGGTAGAAGATGTCGATTTTGTTGTCATTGCTCGAAAAGGGGTTGAAACCTTGGGATATGCAGAGATGGAGAAAAATCTACTCCACGTATTAAAATTATCAAAGATTTACCAGGAAGGAAATGGGAGTGAAAAAGAAACTACAGTTGACTAGTTTGCTAGGACTGTCTCTATTGATCATGACAGCCTGTGCGACTAATGGGACAACTAGCGATATCACAGCCGAATCAGCTGATTTTTGGAGTAAATTTGTTTACTTCTTTGCGGAAATTATTCGCTTTTTATCGTTTGATATCAGTATCGGAGTGGGGATTATCCTCTTTACGGTCTTGATTCGTACAGTTCTCTTGCCAGTCTTCCAAGTGCAAATGGTAGCTTCCAGAAAAATGCAAGAAGCTCAACCACGCATTAAGGCGCTTCGAGAACAATATCCAGGTCGAGATATGGAAAGCAGAACTAAGCTAGAGCAAGAAATGCGTAAAGTCTTTAAAGAAATGGGTGTCAGACAGTCAGATTCTCTTTGGCCGATTTTGATTCAGATGCCGGTTATCTTGGCCTTGTTCCAAGCTCTATCAAGAGTTGACTTTTTAAAGACAGGTCATTTCTTATGGATTAACCTTGGTGGTGTGGATACAACCCTTGTTCTTCCTGTTTTAGCAGCTGTATTTACCTTTTTAAGTACTTGGTTGTCCAACAAGGCCTTGTCTGAGCGTAATGGCGCTACGACTGCGATGATGTATGGGATTCCAGTCTTGATCTTTATCTTTGCAGTTTATGCACCAGGTGGAGTCGCCCTATACTGGACAGTGTCCAATGCTTATCAAGTCTTGCAAACCTATTTCTTGAACAATCCATTCAAGATTATCGCAGAGCGCGAGGCGGTAGTTCAGGCACAGAAAGATTTGGAAAATAGAAAAAGAAAAGCCAAGAAAAAGGCTCAGAAAACGAAATAATAAGGAGGAATCTGGTAATGGTAGTATTTACAGGTTCAACTGTTGAAGAAGCAATCCAGAAAGGATTGAAAGAATTAGATATCCCAAGACTGAAGGCTCATATCAAAGTCATTTCTCGTGAAAAAAATGGCTTTCTTGGTTTATTTGGTAAAAAACCAGCTCAAGTTGATATTGAAGCTATTAGTGAAACAACGGTCATTAAAGCTAATCAGCAGGCTGTAAAGGGTGTTCCTAAAGAAATTAACGAACAAAATGAACCAGTCAAAACAGTCAGTCAAGCGACTGTTGATTTAGGGCATGTTGTAGAAGCAATTAAAAAGATTGAAGAAGAAGGCCAAGGGGTTTCTGATGAAGTTAAGGCTGAAATTTTGAAAAATGAAAAACATGCTAACACCATTTTAGAAGAAACTGGGCATATTGAGATTTTAAATGAATTACAGCTTGAAGAAGCTGGTTTCGGGGAAGAAGTAGAAACTCCTATTGTTGAGAGTCGAGCTGAACAAACTGAAAGTCAAGAATTAGAAGATTTGGGCTTAAAAGTGGAACCGAGCTTTGACATTGAACAAGTAGCTACGGAAGTAACGACTTATGTCCAAACAATCATTGATGATATGGATGTTGAGGCGACGATTTCAAATGATTATAACCGTCGTAGCATCAATTTACAAATTGATACCAATGAGCCAGGTCGTATTATCGGTTACCATGGTAAAGTTTTGAAGGCCTTACAACTATTGGCTCAAAATTATCTTTACAACCGCTATGCAAGAACCTTCTACATTACTATTAATGTCAATGATTATGTTGAACATCGTGCAGAAGTCTTGCAGACCTATGCTCAAAAATTGGCGACTCGTGTTTTAGAAGAAGGCCGTAGTCATCAAACGGATCCTATGTCAAATAGTGAACGCAAGATTATTCATCGTATTATTTCACGTATGGATGGCGTGACTAGTTACTCTGAGGGTGATGAGCCAAATCGCTATGTCGTTGTAGATACAGAATAAACAAAATCAGGGTTCTCCTGATTTTTTGCTAGCTGGAGGAGATTAAATTAATGTTGAATAAGATAAGAGACTATTTAGACTTTGCTGGTTTGCAGTACCGTAATCCTGATAAAGCGGGAGAAGAACGAGAGAAAATGATGGCATTTCGCCACAAAGGTCAAGAGGCCAGAAAGGCTTTTACAGAGCTAGCCAAAGCCTTTCAAGCAAGCCATCCAGAATGGCAACTCCAACAGACTAGCCAGTGGATGAACCAAGCGCAGCGCTTGCGACCACACTTCTGGGCTTATATACAGCGTGAGGGGAAAGTGACAGAACCTATGTTGGCTCTTCGTTTGTATGGAATACCTTCTGATTTTGGTGTCTCACTAGAAGTTAGTTTTATCGAGCGCAAGAAAGATGAGCAAACTCTAGGCAAGCAGGCCAAGGTTCTAGAAGTTCCAGTGGTAGAAGGGATTTATTATCTATTCTACTCAGATGGGGAAAGTCAACGGTGGGAGGCGAACGAAGAAAATCGTCAGGTTTTAGTCGATAAGGTAGGAAGTCAAGAAATCCGAAAAGTGTTAGTTAAAATAGATGTCCCTATAACAGAGAATTCATCTGAAGAAGAAATCGTAGAAGCCCTACTGAAATCTTATGATAAAATTCTTCCATTTTATCTAGCTACGAGAAACTAAGCTAATCATTAAAATATCATAAATCATACAGTCCAAGAGTGAACAGTCCGCTGTGTAATTCTTGGTCTTTTTGTTTACGCTTTCAAATTATATAATAAACCTACAAAAACAATTCAAAAGGAGAACAATTATGGAAGTCATTTCAAGTGTTCTAAATTGGTTTTCTAGCAATATTTTGCAGAATCCCGCATTTTTCGTAGGTTTATTGGTGTTGATAGGATACGCACTTTTGAAAAAACCTGCCCACGACGTTTTCTCAGGGTTTGTTAAAGCAACAGTAGGGTATATGTTGCTCAATGTGGGTGCAGGTGGTTTGGTTACAACCTTCCGTCCGATCTTAGCAGCCCTTAACTACAAATTCCAAATTGGTGCAGCGGTTATCGACCCTTACTTTGGACTTGCTGCAGCAAACAACAAAATTGCAGCAGAGTTTCCAGATTTTGTTGGAACTGCAACTACAGCTCTATTGATTGGTTTCGGAATAAATATCTTGCTCGTAGCTCTTCGCAAGATCACGAAGGTAAGAACCCTCTTTATTACTGGTCACATCATGGTACAACAAGCTGCAACAGTATCTCTTATGGTTCTATTCTTAGTACCACAATTGCGCAATGCTTACGGTACAGCAGCGATTGGTATCATCTGTGGACTTTACTGGGCAGTTAGTTCAAATATGACTGTTGAGGCAACTCAACGCTTGACTGGTGGTGGCGGATTTGCGATTGGTCACCAACAGCAATTTGCAATCTGGTTTGTAGATAAAGTAGCAGGACGCTTTGGTAAGAAAGAAGAAAGTTTAGACAATCTTAAATTACCTAAGTTCCTCTCAATCTTCCACGATACAGTTGTTGCATCTGCTACCTTGATGCTCGTATTCTTCGGAGCCATTCTTTTAATCTTGGGTCCAGACATTATGTCTAATAAAGAAGTCATCACTTCAGGAACTCTATTCAATCCTGCTAAACAAGATTTCTTTATGTACATTATTCAAACAGCCTTTACCTTCTCAGTTTACTTGTTCGTTTTGATGCAAGGTGTCCGCATGTTCGTATCTGAGTTGACAAACGCCTTCCAAGGTATTTCAAACAAATTGTTGCCAGGCTCATTCCCAGCGGTTGACGTTGCAGCTTCTTATGGATTTGGTTCTCCAAACGCTGTCTTGTCAGGATTTGCCTTTGGTTTGATTGGTCAATTGATCACAATTGTCTTGCTCATCGTCTTTAAAAATCCGATTCTTATTATTACAGGATTTGTACCAGTGTTCTTTGACAATGCAGCCATTGCGGTCTACGCTGATAAACGCGGTGGATGGAAAGCGGCTGTTATCCTATCCTTCATCTCAGGTGTTCTCCAAGTTGCTTTAGGAGCTCTCTGTGTAGCTCTTCTTGATTTAGCATCTTATGGTGGTTACCATGGAAATATCGACTTTGAATTCCCATGGCTTGGATTTGGATATATCTTCAAATACCTTGGTATTGTTGGTTATGTACTTGTGTGTCTCTTCTTGCTTGTTATTCCTCAACTTCAATTTGCCAAAGCAAAAGATAAAGAGAAATATTACAACGGTGCAGTTCAAGAAGAAGCTTAGTATCTAGAAAAGGAGAAATAAAATGGTTAAAGTATTAGCAGCGTGCGGAAATGGAATGGGTTCATCAATGGTTATCAAGATGAAGGTTGAAAATGCTCTCCGTAAGCTTAATCAAACAGATTTTACAGTCAATTCATGCAGTGTCGGTGAAGCTAAAGGTTTAGCAGCAGGATATGACATCGTAATCGCTTCTCTTCATTTGATCCAAGAATTGGAAGGGCGAACTAATGGGAAGTTAATTGGGCTTGACAACTTGATGGATGATAAAGAAATCACTGAAAAACTCAGTCAAGCACTACAGTAAAAGGTTGGAGGGGGCTGGATAGAAACTGAGAGTCATCGTTTCTGTCCTTCTCCCTCTTTAAATAAAGGAGGCAGATATGAATTTAAAACAAGCTTTAATTGACAATGACTCGATCCGACTAGGTTTAGAAGCTAAAGACTGGAAAGAAGCAGTCAAGGTAGCAGTAGATCCCTTGATTGAAAGTGGAGCAATTTTGCCAGAGTATTACGATGCTATCATTGAATCGACTGAAGAGTATGGCCCATACTATATCTTAATGCCAGGTATGGCTATGCCCCATGCTAGACCTGAAGCTGGAGTGCAAAGAGATGCCTTTTCATTGATCACCTTACAAAATCCTGTTGTATTTTCAGATGGGAAAGAAGTTTCAGTTTTGTTGGCACTAGCAGCAACAAGCTCAAAAATTCACACAAGTGTAGCCATTCCACAGATTATTGCCTTGTTTGAATTAGAAGATTCTATCGCACGTTTACAGGTTTGCCAGACTAAGGAAGATGTCTTGACGATGATTGAAGAATCTAAGGATAGCCCTTATCTCGAGGGATTGGATTTGGAAAGTTAGAAAGAGGAATAAAGAGATGACAAAAAGAATACCTAATTTACAAGTTGCATTAGATCATTCAGACTTGCAAGGAGCGATTAAAGCAGCTGTTTCTGTTGGTCAGGAAGTAGATATTATCGAAGCTGGAACTGTTTGCTTATTACAAGTTGGAAGTGAACTGGTTGAAGTCTTGCGAAGCCTTTTTCCAGATAAGATTATTGTGGCAGACACAAAATGTGCCGATGCTGGTGGAACAGTTGCCAAAAATAATGCCGTTCGTGGTGCCGATTGGATGACTTGTATCTGTTGTGCAACTATCCCTACTATGGAAGCGGCTCTAAAGGCTATCATGGCTGAACGTGGAGACCGAGGCGAAATCCAGATTGAACTTTATGGCGATTGGACTTTTGAACAAGCTCAGCTTTGGCTAGATGCTGGTATCTCACAAGCTATTTATCACCAATCTCGTGATGCACTTCTTGCTGGTGAGACTTGGGGTGAAAAAGACCTTAATAAGGTTAAAAAACTTATCGACATGGGCTTCCGTGTGTCTGTAACAGGTGGTCTAGATGTAGATACTCTCAAACTATTTGAAGGCGTTGATGTCTTTACCTTTATCGCAGGTCGCGGAATTACAGAGGCTGCAGATCCAGCAGGAGCAGCGCGTGCCTTCAAGGATGAAATCAGACGAATTTGGGGGTAAACCATGGCACGTCCAATTGGAATTTATGAAAAGGCAACCCCGACACACTTTACTTGGCTAGAACGTTTAAATTTTGCCAAGGAGTTAGGCTTTGATTTTGTCGAGATGTCTATTGATGAACGTGACGAGCGTTTAGCAAGACTGGACTGGAGCAAGGACGAGCGTTTGGAAGTTGTCAAAGCAATCTATAAAACTGGTGTTCGTATTCCTTCTATCTGTTTTTCAGGCCATCGTCGCTACCCATTGGGATCAAATGATCCAGTTCTAGAGGAAAAATCTCTAGAACTCATGAAAAAATGTATTGAATTAGCCCAAGACTTGGGAGTTCGTACTATTCAATTAGCTGGTTACGACGTTTATTATGAGGAAAAGTCACCCCAGACACGCCAACGTTTTATCAAAAATTTGAGAAAAGCTTGTGACTGGGCTGAAGAGGCTCAGGTGGTACTTGCTATTGAAATTATGGATGATCCTTTTATCAATAGTATCGAAAAATACTTGGCTGTAGAAAAGGATGTTGACTCTCCCTACCTTTTTGTATATCCAGATATTGGGAATGTGTCTGCATGGCATAATGATGTCTATAGTGAGTTCTATCTAGGTCACCATGCTATCACAGCTCTCCATCTCAAGGATACTTATGCAGTGACAGAAAGTTCAAAGGGGCAGTTCCGAGATGTACCTTTTGGGCAAGGTTGTGTCAAATGGGAAGAAGCTTTCGATATTTTAAAGCAAACCAATTATAATGGTCCTTTCCTAATCGAAATGTGGTCTGAAAATTGTGAAACTGTAGAAGAAACACGCGCAGCCATTCAAGAGGCACAAGCTTTTCTCTATCCACTAATTAAGAAAGCAGGTTTGATGTAAGATGAATCAAGTAATTAATGCTATGCGTAAACGAGTCTGTGATGCCAATCAATCATTGCAAAAACATGGACTTGTCAAATTTACCTGGGGCAATGTATCGGAAGTCAATCGTGAACTCGGTGTCATTGTTATCAAACCATCAGGCGTAGATTATGACGAATTGACACCTGAAAACATGGTGGCAACTGACCTGGATGGCAAGGTTCTAGAAGGAGATTTAAGACCATCTTCGGACCTTCCAACTCATGTGCAGTTATATAAGGCTTGGCCAGAGATTGCTAGTGTGGTCCATACCCATTCGACAGAAGCTGTTGGTTGGGCTCAGGCAGGTCGTGATATTCCTTTCTATGGAACAACCCATGCAGATTATTTCTACGGTTCAATCCCTTGCGCTCGTAGTTTGACCAAAGATGAAGTAGAAGTAGCCTATGAAAAAGATACTGGCTTGGTTATCGTAGAAGAATTTGAGCGTCGTGGTCTCAATCCTGTTGAAGTACCAGGTATTGTTGTACGCAATCACGGTCCATTCACTTGGGGAAAAAATCCAGAGAATGCTGTTTATCACTCTGTCGTACTAGAGGAAGTATCAAAGATGAATCGCTTTACAGAACAAATCAATCCAAGAGTTGAACCTGCTCCTCAGTACATTCTAGAAAAACACTACCAACGTAAGCATGGACCAAATGCTTATTACGGTCAAAAGAAATAAGAAATTGAATTGAAAAGAGGCTAGGACCTTTCGATCCAAGCCTCGCTTTTGTAATTGTAAGTATTCGTTATTAAGAGACTACTGTTGATAATTGAAATGCGTTAGTGAATGTGATACTATTATAAAGTTGTTTTCAAGGCAGTTGATTGATAGAGGAGTATGAAATATGGTACTGGATAAGGCAAGTTGTGATTTACTTCAATATTTGATGGATCAAGAAACGTCCAAAACGATTATGGCGATTTCAAAAGATTTGAAAGAGTCAAGAAGGAAAATTTATTATCACATTGACAAAATCAATGCTGCTTTGGGTGACGAGGCGCTTCATATCATTAGTATTCCACGAATTGGTATTCACTTAACGGAAGAGCAGAGAGATGCTTGTTGTGAACTATTATCGGAAGTAGATTCGTACGATTATATCATGAGTGCGCATGAACGTATGATGATAATGTTACTATGGATAGGTATTTCTAAAGAACGTATTACGATTGAAAAATTGATGGAGTTAACAGAGGTGTCTAGGAATACTGTTCTCAATGATTTGAATAGTATTCGTTATCAACTAACTTTGGAACAATATCAGGTGACCTTGAAAGTGAGCAAGTCACAGGGATACCATCTTCATGCCCACCCTCTTAATAAAATTCAGTATCTTCAATCGCTTCTATATCATATTTTTATGGAAGAAAATGCCACTTTTGTATCTATTTTAGAAGATAAGATGAAAGAGAGGTTAGATGGTGAGTGTTTGCTTTCTGTTGAAATGAACCAATTTTTTAAGGAACAGGTTCCTTTAGTTGAACAAGATTTAGGGAAGAAAATAAATCATCATGAAGTAACTTTTATGTTGCAGGTTCTACCTTATTTGCTGTTAAGCTGTCATAATGTTGAACAGTATCAAGAAAGACATCAGGATATAGAGAAAGAATTTTCTTTAATAAGAAAAAGAATAGAGTATCAGGTGTCTAAGAAATTAGGAGAACGGTTGTTTCAAAAGTTTGAAATTTCTTTGTCAGAACTTGAAGTTTCTCTTGTAGCTGTTCTTCTCCTCTCCTATCGTAAAGATTTGGATATTCATGCAGAAAGTGATGATTTTCGGCAGTTAAAACTTGCTTTAGAAGAATTCATCTGGTATTTTGAATCACAAATCCGAATGGAGATTGAGAACAAGGATGATTTGTTAAGAAATTTGATGATCCACTGTAAAGCCTTGTTATTTAGAAAGACTTACGGTATTTTTTCTAAAAATCCTCTAACAAAACAAATTCGATCCAAGTATGGAGAATTATTTTTAGTCACTAGAAAATCTGCGGAAATTTTAGAAGGAGCATGGTTTATTCGTCTAACAGACGATGATATTGCCTATTTGACGATTCATATTGGAGGATTTTTAAAGTATACACCATCGTCTCAAAAAAATATGAAAAAAGTTTATCTCGTTTGTGATGAAGGTGTTGCGGTTTCGAGACTTTTGCTGAAACAATGCAAACTTTATTTTCCAAATGAGCAAATTGGTACTGTATTTACAACAGAACAATTTAAGAGTGTGGAAGATATTGCACAAGTTGATGTAGTGATTACTACTAATGATGATTTGGATAGCAGATTTCCGATTTTAAGGGTTAATCCTATCCTTGAAGCAGAAGATATTTTGAAAATGCTAGACTATCTTAAACACAATATATTTCGTAATGAGAGCAAAAGTTTCAGTGAAAATCTTTCTAGTCTTATTTCGTCTTATATTGTAGACAGTAAGTTGGCTAGTAAGTTCCAAGAAGAGGTTCAAACACTTATAAATCAAGAAATAGTAGTTCAAGCTTTTTTGGAAGATATTTGAAGGACAGTCCAATGATGAACACAAACCTGTGTTTTTCTTGGTCTTTTTTAGTGTTTTGAAGGGTGGTATACTAATCTCAAAGATAACAATTATATCCAAAGGAGGCAACATATGCCAAACGTCAAAGAAATTACAAGAGAGTCATGGATTTTAGCTACTTTCCCAGAGTGGGGAACATGGTTGAACGAAGAAATCGAAGAAGAAGTCGTACCTGAAGGCAATTTTGCCATGTGGTGGCTAGGCAACTGTGGTACTTGGATTAAGACACCAGGTGGTGCTAACGTTGTCATGGACCTTTGGTCAAACCGTGGAAAATCAACCAAAAAAGTGAAAGATATGGTTCGTGGGCACCAAATGGCAAATATGGCAGGTGTTCGTAAGTTGCAACCAAACTTACGTGTTCAGCCGATGGTTATCGATCCATTTGCTATCAACGAACTAGATTATTACTTAGTTTCACACTTCCATAGTGATCATATCGACCCATACACAGCTGCAGCAATTCTCAACAATTCTAAGTTAGAGCATGTTAAGTTTATCGGTCCTTACCACTGTGGACGAATCTGGGAAGGATGGGGTGTTCCAAAAGAACGTATCATCGTTGTTAAACCAGGTGACACTATCGAATTAAAAGATATGAAGATTCATGCAGTAGAATCATTTGACCGTACTTGTTTGGTAACTCTCCCAGTGAACGGTGCTGATGAGACAGGCGGTGAACTTGCTGGCTTAACTGTTACAGATGAAGAAATGGCTCAAAAGGCTGTTAACTATATCTTTGAAACACCAGGTGGAACCATCTATCATGGTGCAGATTCTCACTTCTCAAACTATTTTGCAAAACATGGTAAAGACTTTAAAATTGATGTTGCTTTGAATAACTATGGTGAAAATCCGGTAGGTATCCAAGATAAAATGACATCTATCGACCTTCTTCGTATGGCAGAAAATCTGCGTACCAAAGTCATTATCCCAGTTCACTATGATATCTGGTCTAACTTCATGGCTTCCACTAATGAGATTCTAGAACTTTGGAAAATGAGAAAAGATCGCTTGCAATACGATTTCCATCCATTTATCTGGGAAGTCGGCGGTAAGTACACTTATCCTCAAGATCAACACTTAGTAGAATACCATCATCCACGTGGTTTTGATGATTGTTTTGAACAAGACTCTAACATTCAATTTAAAGCTTTGCTATAATATAAAAATATTCTTTGGAGGTTATCCGTATGTTGCATGATACGGATAATTTTCATATAATAGTAAAATAGAATGTGTGATACAATAATCACCTCAAATAGAAAGGAAATTCTATGTCAAATCTATCTGTTAATGCAATTCGTTTCCTAGGTATTGACGCCATTAATAAAGCCAACTCAGGTCACCCAGGTGTGGTTATGGGAGCGGCTCCGATGGCTTACAGCCTCTTTACAAAACAACTTCGTATCAATCCAGCTAAACCAAACTGGATCAACCGCGACCGCTTTATTCTTTCAGCAGGTCATGGTTCAATGCTTCTTTATGCCCTTCTTCACCTTTCTGGTTTTGAAGATGTCAGCATGGATGAGATTAAGAGCTTCCGTCAGTGGGGTTCAAAAACACCAGGTCACCCAGAATTTGGTCATACAGCAGGGATTGATGCTACAACAGGTCCTCTAGGGCAAGGTATTTCAACTGCCACTGGTTTTGCCCAGGCAGAACGTTTCTTGGCAGCTAAGTATAACCGTGAAGGCTACAATATCTTTGACCACTATACTTACGTTATCTGTGGAGATGGAGACTTGATGGAAGGTGTCTCAAGCGAGGCAGCTTCATACGCAGGTTTGCAAAAACTAGACAAGTTGGTTGTTCTTTATGATTCAAATGACATCAACTTGGATGGTGAGACAAAAGATTCCTTTACAGAAAGTGTTCGTGACCGTTACAATGCCTACGGTTGGCATACTGCCTTGGTTGAAGATGGAACAGACTTGGAAGCAATCCATGCAGCTATCGAAACAGCTAAAGCTTCAGGCAAACCATCTTTGATTGAAGTGAAGACTGTTATTGGATACGGTTCTCCAAACAAACAAGGAACTAATGCCGTACACGGTGCTCCTCTTGGAGCAGATGAAACTGCAGCAACTCGTCAAGCCCTTGGTTGGGACTACGAACCATTTGAAATCCCAGAACAAGTATATGCTGATTTCAAAGAACATGTTGCAGACCGTGGTGCATCAGCTTATGAAGCATGGGCAAAACTAGTCGCAGATTACAAAGAAGCGCATCCAGAATTGGCTGCAGAATTGGAAGCAATTATCGAAGGGCGCGATCCAGTTGAAGTGACTCCAGCAGACTTCCCAGCCTTAGAAAATGGCTTCTCTCAAGCAACTCGTAACTCGAGTCAGGATGCTTTGAACGTTGTGGCAGCTAAGTTACCAACCTTCTTAGGTGGATCAGCTGACCTAGCTCACTCAAACATGACTTATATCAAGACTGATGGACTTCAAGATGATACCAATCGCTTGAACCGTAACATTCAGTTTGGTGTTCGTGAATTTGCCATGGGAACTATCTTGAACGGGATGGCCCTTCACGGTGGACTTCGTGTATACGGTGGAACTTTCTTCGTCTTCTCTGACTATGTGAAGGCAGCTGTTCGCTTGTCAGCCTTACAAGGACTTCCTGTGACTTATGTCTTTACCCACGATTCTATTGCGGTTGGGGAAGACGGTCCGACTCACGAACCAGTTGAGCATTTAGCAGGTCTTCGTGCCATGCCAAATCTGAATGTTTTCCGTCCAGCAGATGCGCGTGAAACGCAAGCAGCTTGGTACCTTGCAGTGACAAGCGAAAAAACACCAACTGCCCTTGTCTTGACACGTCAAAACTTGACTGTTGAAGAAGGAACAGACTTCGACAAGGTTGCAAAAGGTGCCTATGTTGTCTATGAAAATGCAGCAGACTTTGATACCATCTTGATTGCGACAGGTTCAGAGGTTAATCTTGCTGTCTCAGCTGCCAAAGAATTGGCTAGTCAAGGAGCAAAAGTCCGTGTAGTCAGCATGCCATCTACAGATGTCTTTGATAAACAAGATGCAGCATACAAGGAAGAAATTCTTCCAAATGCAGTTCGCCGTCGTGTTGCAGTCGAAATGGGTGCAACTCAAAACTGGTACAAATATGTTGGTCTTGATGGTGCCGTTCTAGGTATTGATACCTTCGGAGCCTCTGCCCCAGCACCAAAAGTATTGGCAGAGTACGGATTTACAGTTGAAAATCTTGTAAAAGTCGTTCAAGACTTGAAATAATCCTAAGAATCAGAGCGTAAGCTCTGGTTTTTCTTACTAGAAAAGCAGGTACAATCTTGTAAAAGTAGCTGAAATTTGATATAGTAGTCCTATGTAAAAGACAAAGGAGAATACAATGAATCCAAATTATACATTTTTAATTATGCTTGTAGCGATGTTGGGCTTGATGTTCTTTATGCAACGCTCTCAAAAGAAACAAGCACAAAAACGTATGGAAAGCTTAAATAAACTACAAAAAGGCTATGAAGTGATTACAATCGGTGGGCTTTACGGGACAGTCGATGAAGTAGATACTGAGAAGAGAACGATTGTTCTTGATGTAGATGGAGTTTACTTGACTTTTGAACTAGCTGCTATCAAGACAGTATTACCGCTGAAAGAAACAGCTTCACTCGAAGGCGCAATTGAAAAATAAGACGGGATTACTAACTCCCGTTTTTCTGTAAAAGAAAGGAAATGGGATGAAAAAACTAGTCTTTGTCTGTTTGGGAAATATTTGTCGCAGCCCTATGGCCGAGTTTGTTATGAAATCAATGACAGATAATTATGAAATCCAAAGTCGAGCGACTTCCTCTTGGGAACATGGTAATCCGATTCATAAGGGAACTCAAGGAATTTTTCAAGAGTATCAGATTCCTTATGACAAAGCCAAAACATCGCTTCAGATTAGCAAGGAAGATTTTGAAGCCTTTGATTATATTATCGGAATGGACGCTTCAAATGTTTCTGACTTACGTCAGATGTGTCCAGTAGACTGTCAAGATAAGATTTACTCATTTGCATCTGAAAGCGTTCCAGATCCTTGGTATACAGGTGATTTTGAGGAAACCTATCAGCGTGTTCAAGAGGGTTGTCAAGCTTGGTTAGAACGTTTAGAAAAGGGGAGTGAAGATGGAAAATCTTAAGAATTTTTACGACAAGTATCGTGTCTATCTGACTCGTCCACGTTTAGAGCTTTTGGCAGTAGTTACCATTGTTTTTTGTGCTGTGCTCGTCTTTTTTCTAAATATTCCTGGAAAAGGTGTTCTAAAACTGGATAATGGAACGATTGTTTACGATGGCAGTCTTGTCCGTGGTAAAATGAATGGACAGGGTACTATTACTTTCCAAAATGGGGACCAATATACAGGTGGTTTCAGCAATGGAGCCTTCAATGGAAAAGGTACCTTTCAATCTAAAGAAGGCTGGACCTACGAAGGTGATTTTGTAAATGGTCAGGCTGAAGGAAAAGGGAAACTAACAACAGAACAAGAAGTCGTTTATGAAGGGACTTTTAAACAAGGCGTTTTTCAACAAAAATAAAGCCTCCTTATCAAAGGAGGTATTGTTATCATTTAAAAGTAAGCGCTTACTAGAAAATCTATCTCTTCCCAAGCTCCTCTTCCAATCAAGCTTGTGAAATAAAAAAATATTTGAAATTCATTTCACAAACTCTAAAGAAAAAACTTGATAAGTAAAGAAAATGAGAAAAAATTCACAAACAATAAAAAATTCTTTGTGAAATGTTTATGAAACTGTTTACAAAGTTGAAATAATGCGTTATAATAAACTTGTGAAAAAATTAACAAAGGATATCGATCCTTGAAAGCTATGGAGGAAAATATGGCTGATAAAAAAACTGTGACACCAGAAGAAAAGAAACTCGCTGCTGAAAAGCATGTCGATGGCTTGGTGCAAAAAGCTTTAGTTGCTCTTGAGGAAATGCGTAAACTCGACCAAGAACAGGTCGACTACATCGTAGCTAAAGCGTCAGTGGCAGCTTTGGATGCCCACGGAGAATTGGCTTTACATGCCTTTGAAGAAACAGGACGTGGTGTATTTGAAGATAAAGCAACTAAGAACTTGTTTGCTTGTGAACACGTAGTAAACAACATGCGCCACACTAAGACAGTTGGCGTTATCGAAGAAGACGATGTAACAGGTTTGACTCTTATTGCTGAACCAGTTGGTGTTGTCTGTGGTATCACTCCAACAACAAACCCAACATCAACAGCAATCTTCAAATCATTGATTTCATTGAAGACACGTAATCCAATCGTTTTTGCCTTCCACCCATCAGCTCAAGAATCATCAGCTCACGCGGCTCAAATCGTTCGTGATGCTGCGATTAAAGCAGGAGCTCCTGAAAACTGTGTACAGTGGATCACGGAACCATCTATGGAAGCAACTAGTGCACTTATGAACCACGAAGGTGTTGCCACAATCCTTGCAACAGGTGGTAATGCCATGGTTAAAGCCGCATACTCATGTGGTAAACCAGCTCTTGGGGTAGGTGCCGGAAACGTTCCCGCTTATGTTGAAAAATCAGCTAACATCCGCCAAGCTGCACACGATATCGTCATGTCTAAATCATTTGATAACGGTATGGTCTGTGCATCTGAACAAGCGGTTATCATTGATAAAGAAATTTATGATGAATTTGTAGCAGAGTTCAAATCTTACCACACTTACTTTGTAAACAAAAAAGAAAAAGCTCTTCTTGAAGAATTCTGCTTCGGCGTGAAAGCAAATAGCAAAAACTGTGCTGGTGCAAAATTGAACGCTGACATCGTTGGTAAACCAGCAACTTGGATTGCAGAACAAGCAGGATTTACAGTTCCAGAAGGAACAAACATTCTTGCTGCAGAATGTAAAGAAGTTGGTGAAAATGAGCCATTGACTCGTGAAAAATTGTCACCAGTTATCGCAGTTTTGAAATCTGAAAGCCGTGAAGATGGTATTACTAAAGCTCGTCAAATGGTTGAATTTAACGGTCTTGGACACTCAGCAGCTATCCACACAGCTGACGAAGAATTGACTAAAGAATTTGGTAAAGCTGTTAAAGCTATTCGTGTTATCTGTAACTCACCTTCTACTTTCGGTGGTATCGGGGATGTTTATAATGCCTTCTTACCATCATTGACACTTGGATGTGGTTCTTACGGACGTAACTCAGTTGGGGATAACGTTAGTGCCATTAACCTCTTGAATATTAAAAAAGTCGGAAGACGGAGAAATAACATGCAATGGATGAAACTTCCTTCAAAAACATACTTTGAACGTGATTCAATTCAATACCTTCAAAAATGTCGTGACGTTGAACGTGTCATGATCGTTACTGACCATGCCATGGTAGAGCTTGGTTTCCTTGATCGTATCATCGAACAACTTGATCTTCGTCGCAATAAGGTGGTTTACCAAATCTTTGCAGATGTAGAACCAGATCCAGATATCACTACAGTTGAACGTGGTACTGAGATTATGCGTGCCTTCAAACCAGATACAATCATCGCTCTCGGTGGTGGATCTCCAATGGATGCTGCTAAAGTAATGTGGCTCTTCTACGAACAACCAGAAGTGGACTTCCGTGACCTTGTACAAAAATTCATGGATATCCGTAAACGTGCCTTCAAATTCCCATTGCTTGGTAAGAAGACTAAATTCATCGCGATCCCAACTACATCTGGTACAGGATCTGAAGTAACTCCATTTGCCGTTATCTCTGATAAAGCAAACAACCGTAAATACCCAATCGCTGACTACTCATTGACACCAACCGTGGCAATCGTAGACCCTGCCTTAGTATTGACAGTTCCTGGATTTGTTGCTGCGGACACTGGTATGGACGTATTGACCCACGCGACTGAAGCTTACGTATCACAAATGGCTAGCGACTACACTGACGGTCTTGCGCTTCAAGCTATCAAACTTGTATTCGAAAACCTTGAAAGCTCAGTTAAGAATGCAGACTTCCACTCACGTGAGAAAATGCATAACGCTTCAACAATCGCTGGTATGGCCTTTGCCAATGCCTTCCTAGGTATTTCTCACTCAATGGCCCATAAGATTGGTGCGCAATTCCACACAATCCACGGACGTACTAATGCCATCTTGCTTCCATACGTTATCCGTTACAACGGTACTCGCCCAGCTAAGACAGCTACATGGCCTAAGTACAACTACTACCGTGCAGACGAGAAATATCAAGATATCGCTCGTATGCTTGGACTTCCAGCTTCTACACCAGAAGAAGGGGTTGAATCTTTTGCAAAAGCTGTTTACGAACTCGGTGAGCGCGTAGGTATCCAAATGAACTTCAAAGCACAAGGTGTTGACGAAAAAGAATGGAAAGAACATTCACGTGAATTGGCCTTCCTTGCTTATGAAGACCAATGTTCACCTGCAAACCCACGTCTTCCAATGGTTGACCATATGCAAGAAATCATCGAAGATTCTTACTATGGTTACAAAGAAAGACCAGGACGCCGTAAATAATTGTTATCAGCCTAGAGGCAGGAATTTCCTGTCTCTTTTTTGTAAAATTGGAAGATTGAAAATAATTTTTATCTTTTCTATTTTCACTTTTCATCTGAAAAGGAAAGTGGGAAATGACTAGGTAGACAAAGAAAGATAGCAGTATAGGCTTTAAAAGGAGAAAGAAAAATAAGTGGGGTATAGACAAAAAACAACGCCCGTACTTGCAATTAAACTTAAATAGTTATATAATAGGTTTGTTGAAAGGTGATTTGTAGTGATTCAAGTTACTCTTTTCACAATAAAAATTTCATGATTTTCATAAGGAGGAAATCACTAATGGTAGTTAAAGTTGGTATTAACGGTTTCGGACGTATCGGTCGTCTTGCTTTCCGTCGTATCCAAAACGTAGAAGGTGTTGAAGTTACTCGTATCAACGACCTTACAGATCCAGTTATGCTTGCACACTTGTTGAAATACGACACAACTCAAGGTCGTTTCGACGGTACTGTTGAAGTTAAAGAAGGTGGATTTGAAGTTAACGGTAAATTCATCAAAGTTTCTGCTGAACGTGATCCAGAACAAATCGACTGGGCTAACGACGGTGTAGAAATCGTTCTTGAAGCTACTGGTTTCTTTGCTAAGAAAGCAGCTGCTGAAAAACACTTGCACGCTGGTGGAGCTAAAAAAGTTGTTATCACTGCTCCTGGTGGAAACGACGTTAAAACAGTTGTATTCAACACTAACCACGACGTTCTTGACGGTACTGAAACAGTTATCTCAGGTGCTTCATGTACTACAAACTGCTTGGCTCCAATGGCTAAAGCTCTTCAAGACAACTTTGGTGTTGTTGAAGGATTGATGACTACTATCCACGCTTACACTGGTGACCAAATGATCCTTGACGGACCACACCGTGGTGGTGACCTTCGCCGTGCTCGCGCTGGTGCTGCAAACATCGTTCCTAACTCAACTGGTGCTGCAAAAGCTATCGGTCTTGTAATCCCAGAATTGAACGGTAAACTTGACGGATCTGCACAACGTGTTCCAACTCCAACTGGATCAGTTACTGAATTGGTAGCAGTTCTTGAAAAGAACGTTACTGTTGATGAAGTGAACGCAGCTATGAAAGCAGCTTCAAACGAATCATACGGTTACACAGAAGATCCAATCGTATCTTCAGATATCGTAGGTATGTCTTACGGTTCATTGTTTGACGCAACTCAAACTAAAGTTCTTGACGTTGACGGTAAACAATTGGTTAAAGTTGTATCATGGTACGACAACGAAATGTCATACACTGCACAACTTGTTCGTACTCTTGAATACTTCGCAAAAATCGCTAAATAATTCATGAGTAGATAAAAAAGCAAGGCCGCTGGTCTTGCTTTTTAAATATTAAAAAATGGATGACACAATCATCCATTCTTTTTTAATTCTTTTTCAAATGTATCGGAAAGGGTAGTGAAACTTAACTTTTCTAAAGTAAGTGGATGGGTAAAGGAAAGTCGAAAGGCATGAAGCATGAGTCTGCTTGTTTTTGATTGAGTATTATAGAGAGGGTCGCCCAGAATTGGGAAGTTATGATGAGAAAGGTGGACACGGATTTGATGTGTTCGACCTGTCTTTAGTTTGCAACGAACAAGAGTTGTTTTGTTGGGAAATTGCTTTAACCTGCTTACATGTGTTTCAGCATATTGCCCATTTTTTGCATCAACTATTCTTTTTCTACGATCATGGCGATCACGCCCAATTTTGTCTTTGAAAACAAGTTCTTTGCTGTTGATATGTCCGTCGACCTGTGCCCAGTATTCCCTAGAAATCTTTTTTTTCTCCAGTAAGCGATTGAGAATAGGCAGGATAAAAGGATTTTTGGCAAAGAGAACCAAACCACTGGTTTCCATGTCCAGTCGATGAACGACATAGCAGGTTTGGCCAACATAGGCACTGACATGGTTAAGAAGGGCGATTTCGTTTGGCTGATTACCATGCGTTTTCATCCCCTCTGGTTTGTTCACAATAACTAAGTGTTGATCATGATAAACTTCCTGAACGAGGTTTGGGTTGCCCCAAGGAATTTCTTTTTCGGGATAATCTTCCTCGTCAAAAGTCAACTGGCAAACATCTCCAGGACTTACAATCTCGTTCCAGTGAACTTCTCGCTGATTAATCAAAATGTGTTTCTTGATTCTCAAAAAATGACGGATTTTTCTAGGGATGAGGAGTTGCTCCTCTAGTAATTGCTTAACCGTCATTTGAGGTAGAGAGTCTGGTAATGTAAATGTGAATTGCATACAGATATTGTAACAAAAAAAGCCCTATTTGGATAGGAAATAGCTAAATTCTTGTCTTCCAATGACGAAGATGATAAAATAAACGCATGAAATTAGATAAATTATTTGAGAAATTTCTTTCTCTTTTTAAAAAAGAAACAAGTGAACTAGAGGACTCTGATTCTACTAGCTTACGTCGCTCTCGTAGTGACCGAAAAAAATTAGCCCAAGTAGGTCCAATTCGAAAATTCTGGCGTCGCTATCATCTAACAAAGATTGTCCTTATACTAGGTTTGAGTGCAAGCTTGCTAGTTGGAACCTATTTGTTTGCTGTAGCCAAGTCAACCAATGTCAATGATTTGCAAAATGCCTTGAAAACTCGAACTCTCATTTTTGACCGTGAAGAAAAGGAGGCTGGTGCCTTGTCTGGTCAAAAAGGAACCTATGTTGAATTGACTGATATCAGTAAAAATTTGCAGAATGCCGTTATTGCGACAGAAGACCGTTCTTTTTATAAAAATGACGGGATTAACTATGGTCGTTTCTTCTTGGCTATTGTAACTGCTGGTCGTTCAGGTGGTGGTTCTACTATTACCCAACAGCTGGCTAAAAACGCCTATCTGTCACAGGATCAAACTGTTGAGAGAAAAGCGAAAGAATTTTTCCTTGCTTTAGAATTAACCAAAAAATATAGTAAGGATCAAATTCTAACCATGTACCTTAACAACGCTTATTTTGGAAATGGTGTGTGGGGTGTAGAAGATGCGAGTAAGAAATACTTTGGAGTTTCTGCATCAGAAGTGAGTTTAGATCAAGCTGCTACTCTGGCAGGGATGCTCAAAGGGCCGGAACTGTATAATCCCTTGAATTCTGTAGAAGATTCTACCAATCGGCGCGATACTGTCTTGCAAAATATGCTTGCAGCGGGTTACATTGATAAAAATCAAGAAACCGAAGCTGCAGAAGTTGATATGACTTCGCAATTACACGATAGGTATGAAGGAAAAATCTCAGATTACCGCTATCCTTCTTACTTTGATGCGGTGGTTAATGAAGCTGTTTCCAAGTATAATCTAACAGAGGAAGAGATTGTCAATAATGGCTACCGCATTTATACAGAGCTGGACCAAAACTATCAAGCAAATATGCAGGTTGTCTATGAAAATACAGCTCTATTTCCTAGGGCAGAGGATGGAACATTTGCTCAATCAGGAAGTGTAGCTCTCGAACCGAAAACAGGTGGAGTTCGTGGAGTTGTCGGTCAGGTTGCTGGCAATGATAAAACTGGATTCCGGAATTTCAACTATGCAACTCAATCAAAACGTAGCCCTGGTTCTACAATTAAGCCTTTAGTTGTTTATACGCCTGCAGTTGAAGCTGGCTGGGCTTTGAATAAGCGGTTGGATAACCATACCATGCAGTATGACAGCTATAAGGTTGATAACTATGCAGGGATCAAAACGAGTCGAGAAGTTCCTATGTATCAAGCCTTGGCAGAATCGCTTAATCTGCCTGCTGTTGCCACTGTTAATGACTTGGGTGTTGACAAGGCTTTTGAGGCGGGCGAAAAATTCGGACTCAACATGGAAAAGGTCGATCGTGTTCTTGGTGTAGCCTTGGGAAGTGGTGTCGAAACCAACCCTCTGCAAATGGCTCAAGCATATGCTGCCTTTGCAAATGAAGGTTTAATGCCGGAAGCTCATTTTATTAGTAGAATTGAAAATGCTAGTGGTCAGGTCATTGCGAGCCATAAAAATTCACAAAAACGGGTGATTGATAAGTCTGTAGCTGACAAGATGACCAGTATGATGTTGGGAACATTTACAAACGGAACAGGTATTAGTTCATCACCTGCAGACTATGTCATGGCAGGAAAAACTGGAACAACTGAAGCTGTTTTCAATCCTGAATACACAAGTGACCAGTGGGTAGTTGGTTATACTCCGGATGTAGTGATTAGTCACTGGCTTGGTTTTCCTACCACTGATGAAAGCCACTATCTAGCAGGATCTACTTCAAACGGTGCAGCCCATGTCTTTAGAAACATTGCCAATACCATTTTACCTTATACGCCAGGAAGTACCTTTACAGTTGAAAATGCGTATAAGCAAAATGGAATTGCACCAGCCAATACAAGAAATCAAGTACAGAGTAATGAAGAAAATCAGGCGGATAATAGCCTTTCTGATATTAGAAGTCGTGCACAAAATCTGGTAGATGAGGCTAGCCGTGCTATCTCGGATGCTAAAATTAAGGAAAAGGCTCAAACGATATGGGATTCGGTAGTCAATCTATTTCGTTAAGATGCTTGTCAAAGCCTAGCTTTCTTGTTATAATAGATAAGATGGAGGCGTTATGGCACTAAAAAAAGCAAGCCTAGCTTGTGCGGTTTGTGGTTCGAGAAACTATTCAATCAAGATCAGCGGAAACCCCAAGCCAACACGACTAGAAGTAAATAAATTTTGTAAACATTGTGGTAAGTACACTACACACAGAGAAACGAGATAGGAGAGAGCGATGCGTTTTATTGGAGATATTTTTAGACTTCTTAAAGACACAACATGGCCAACTCGCAAGGAAAGCTGGAGAGATTTTCGTTCTATCATGGAATACACTGCTTTCTTTGTTGTGATTATTTATATTTTTGACAAGTTGATTGTTTCAGGTTTGATTCGATTTATTAACATTTTTTAGAAGACCTGTGGAGTTATTCACGCTAGAAATCTTCTATTATGAAAGGAAGTATCATGGATAGTTTTGACAAAGGGTGGTTTGTTTTACAAACTTATTCTGGTTATGAAAATAAGGTAAAAGAAAATCTATTACAACGTGCACAAACCTACAATATGTTGGATAATATTTTACGTGTTGAAATTCCAACACAAACAGTGCAAGTTGAAAAAAATGGAAAGAGAAAAGAAGTAGAAGAAAATCGCTTTCCAGGTTATGTTCTTGTGGAAATGGTGATGACAGATGAAGCTTGGTTTGTTGTTCGAAACACACCAAACGTTACAGGATTCGTCGGATCTCACGGAAATAGATCAAAACCAACTCCATTATTGGAACAAGAAATCCGTGATATCTTGGTTTCTATGGGACAAACTGTACAAGAGTTTGATATCGATGTTGAAGTTGGTCAAACTGTACGTATCATTGATGGCGCTTTTGCAGACTATACTGGTAAAATTACAGAGATTGATAACAATAAAGTGAAGATGATTATCTCTATGTTTGGTAATGACACAGTTGCAGAAGTAAACCTAAACCAAATTGCAGAATTATAACCCTGAGAGAGGCATGTCCTCTCTTTTTTGTGCAGTTGAGACGGTAAAGGAGACAGAATAGGCGAAATGGCCCCGATTAGCTTCATTATTTGTTAGACTGTATCTAGAAAGGGGGACGTTATGTTTAAAGAATTATATAAAGAAGTCCAGGGAATTGTGTATAAGAGTAGAAATGAATATTACTTGCATTTATGGGAGTTAACTGATTGGGACCAAGAGGGCATGCTCTGCTTACATGAATTGATTAGTAGAGAAGAAGAGCTAGTAGAAGATATTCCTCGTTTACGAAAATACTTCAAAACTAAATTCCGTAATCGAATTTTAGACCATATCCGTAAACAAGAAAGCCAGAAGCGTAGATATGATAAAGAACCTTATGAAGAAGTAGGTGAGATTAGTCATCGTATAAGCGAGGGAGGTC
>NZ_JBKOTV010000019.1:0-29041 GCF_049738055.1 Streptococcus sp. CL6.22
ATCCGCCATAGCTCAGTTGGTAGTAGCGCATGACTGTTAATCATGATGTCGTAGGTTCGAGTCCTACTGGCGGAGTAGTTAAGAAAAAAGAGGTTTAGGCCTCTTTTTTTTATAATTAATAATCTATTTAGTGTTATTTGGTGTGAGATATTTTTGCTGAGTAAAGTTTCAGAGCCCTCCGTTTTCGATCAAGGAGATCTTTTTAGTACTTTAATTGAGGGTAGCGAAGAGGCTAAACGTTGCGGACTGTAAATACGCTCCTTCGAGGGATTCGAATCCTTCCGCTTCCATTATCTTAGTTTTTGAAATTTAAGTAGTAAATTTGTTCCTATTCTGTCAACTTTTCCTATTTGTTATCTTTTTGAGGTTGGTATTTTAACAATTCAGGAATTATTAAAGATTAATTGAAATTTTTTGTTAGAATAAGGTCATAAAAAGAAAAGGAGTATATATTTATGCTACAAAGTATTTATGATCAGATGATGGATTTTTATAGAAATATTGAAGAAGAGTATGGTATGTTCTTCGGTGATAATTTTGATTGGGAATATGTTCATTTTAAGTTTTTGATTTATTATCTTGTCCGATATCGTATTGTGAGTCATCAGGATTTTATTGTTTACCATTATCGTGTTGCTTATCGTTTGTATCTTGAAAAATTGATAATGAAACAAGGTTTTGTTGCTTGATGAGACAGTATGAGTTAATTTCCGAACAAATTTATTTTTTTAAGGAAAGATAATAATAAATAGCTGGTTATTTTTCTAAAACATTTTTTAATAGTTGGAAATAGCAAATCTTTCTATTGTTTCTTCTTGATAAAAAGGCGATTTTTTCTTATAATTAATTGTAAGATATAATTGCAGGTGAGAGTCCTGCCATGTATGTGAGAAAGGAAGAGCCTGAGGGCTCAGACAAGATTATGACTTCAGTTGTTGTTGTAGGTACCCAATGGGGTGATGAAGGTAAAGGGAAGATTACAGACTTCCTTTCAGCGAATGCAGAAGTGATTGCACGTTACCAAGGTGGTGATAATGCAGGTCACACGATTGTGATTGATGGTAAGAAGTTTAAATTGCACTTGATTCCATCTGGGATTTTCTTCCCTGAAAAAATTTCTGTTATTGGTAACGGAATGGTTGTAAATCCTAAATCTCTTGTAAAAGAGTTGAGCTATCTTCATGAGGAGGGTGTGACAACTGATAACTTGCGTATTTCTGATCGTGCGCATGTTATTTTGCCTTATCATATCGAGTTGGATCGCTTGCAAGAAGAAGCTAAGGGCGACAATAAGATTGGTACTACAATTAAGGGAATTGGTCCAGCTTATATGGACAAGGCTGCTCGTGTTGGGATTCGTATCGCCGATCTTTTAGATAAAGATATTTTCCGTGAGCGCTTAGAACGTAACCTTGCTGAAAAGAATCGTCTTTTTGAAAAATTGTATGACAGTAAAGCGATTTCTTTCGATGATATTTTTGAAGAATATTACGAATATGGTCAACAAATCAAGAAATATGTGACAGATACATCTGTTATTTTGAATGATGCGCTTGATAACGGTAAACGTGTGCTTTTTGAAGGTGCACAAGGTGTTATGCTAGATATCGACCAAGGTACGTATCCATTTGTTACGTCATCAAACCCTGTAGCTGGTGGTGTTACGATTGGTTCTGGTGTTGGTCCGAGTAAGATTGACAAGGTTGTTGGTGTATGTAAAGCCTATACGAGTCGTGTTGGAGACGGTCCTTTCCCAACTGAGTTGTTTGATGAAGTGGGAGAACGTATCCGTGAAGTCGGTCATGAATATGGTACAACAACTGGTCGTCCACGTCGTGTGGGATGGTTTGATTCAGTTGTGATGCGCCATAGCCGTCGCGTTTCTGGTATTACTAACCTTTCATTGAACTCTATCGATGTTTTGAGTGGTTTAGATACAGTGAAAATCTGTGTGGCCTATGATCTTGATGGCCAACGTATTGATTACTATCCAGCTAGTCTTGAGCAATTGAAACGTTGCAAGCCTATCTATGAAGAGTTGCCAGGTTGGTCAGAAGATATTACCGGAGTTCGTAATTTGGAAGATCTTCCTGAGAATGCGCGTAACTATGTTCGTCGTGTGAGTGAATTGGTTGGCGTTCGTATTTCTACTTTCTCAGTAGGTCCTGGTCGTGAACAAACAAATATTTTAGAAAGTGTTTGGTCCTAAGAGATTTTTAAGATTTGTTTAAGATAGTTCGGATATACTATAGACAGTTACAAGAAGACCTCCTAACTTGTTGTAACAAATATCCTAAACTTTTCTTTTTCATAATAATCTCCCTATAAAGTCACCGCATTTGGTGGCTTTTTTTGTCTTGGAAATCATGATATAATAATAAAATCGATAAGTAGGAAAAGGGAAATTGATGAATTATACAGTTGAAGAAAAAGAAGTCTTTATGAGGGAGGCTTTGAGAGAGGCTGAGATTGCTCTTGAACACGATGAAATTCCAATTGGTTGTGTGATTGTCAAGGACGGAGAAATCATTGGTCGCGGGCATAATGCGCGTGAGGAACTGCAACGAGCGGTTATGCATGCGGAGATTATGGCCATAGAGAATGCGAACCTGAGTGAGGAGAGCTGGCGCTTGCTGGATTGCACGCTTTTTGTGACCATTGAGCCTTGTGTCATGTGTAGTGGGGCGATTGGACTCGCCCGTATTCCAAACGTGGTCTATGGGGCTAAAAACCAGAAATTTGGCGCTGCTGGGAGTTTGTACGATATCTTGACAGATGAGCGTCTCAATCATCGTGTGGAGGTTGAAACAGGAATTTTGGAAGATGAATGCGCAGCTATTATGCAGGATTTTTTTAGAAATAGACGGAAAAAATAATTTTGCTTTTAAAATGAACAGGAATGTGATATAATAAATAGTGGAGCAACAGTTCTGCGTGAAGCGGGTCAGGGGAGGAATCCAGCAGCCCTAAGCGATTTGAATTGTGTGCTCTTTTTTTCGTGCTTTTTCCGAATAAATAAGATAGAATAATCTAGAATAAATGATAATAGAAAAGAGAAGATGATGAAAATTCGTGGTTTTGAATTGGTTTCGACTTTTACAGATAAAAATTTATTGCCCAAGCGTGAGACAGCGCATGCGGCTGGTTACGATTTAAAGGTTGCTGTACGTACGGTTATTGCGCCAGGAGAGATTGTCTTGGTTCCGACAGGGGTTAAGGCTTATATGCAACCGACTGAGGTTCTTTACCTTTATGATCGTTCTTCAAACCCTCGTAAGAAGGGCTTGGTTTTAATTAATTCAGTTGGGGTCATTGATGGGGATTATTATGGCAATCCTGGGAATGAAGGGCATATTTTTGCTCAGATGAAGAATATCACAGACCAAGAGGTTGTTCTTGAAGTTGGAGAACGTGTTGTCCAGGCTGTCTTTGCTCCTTTCTTAATTGCAGATGGAGATATGGCTGATGGCGTTCGAACTGGTGGATTTGGATCGACAGGGCACTAGGATGAAGATTATCTTTGTGCGTCACGGGGAGCCAGATTATCGTGAGTTAGAGGAGCGTTCTTATACGGGATTTGGGATAGATTTGGCACCCTTGTCTGATAAGGGACGGCAGCAAGTCCAGAAATTGAGCACCAATCCTTTACTCCCTTCAGCTGAAATAATCGTATCTTCTGCAGTCACAAGAGCTTTAGAAACGGCTTCTTATGTGGCTTGTGTTACTGGACTTCCTTTGAGAGTGGAACCATTATTGCATGAGTGGCAGGTCTATGAAAGTGGCACAGATAATTTTGAAAAAGCTCGTGCTATATTTCTAGAAAATAATGGGGAGTTACTTCCTAATAGTCCTATTCAATATGAGACAGCTGTGAAGATGAAGTCTCGTTTTCTAGAATGTATGGCTAAGTATCGAGATTACCAGACCGTGATAGTGGTAACTCACAACATGCTCATGCGCCAGTTTGTGCCAAATGAGAAGATTGATTTTTGCCAAGTAATTGAGTGTGAGTTAGAGATATAGAAAGAGGTTTATCATCGCAAAGAAAAAAGCGACATTTGTATGTCAAAATTGTGGGTATAATTCCCCTAAATATCTAGGACGTTGCCCCAACTGTGGATCTTGGTCTTCTTTTGTAGAAGAGGTTGAGGTTGCCGAGGTCAAGAATGCACGTGTATCCTTGACAGGTGAGAAAACTAAGCCCATGAAACTGGCTGAGGTGACTTCAATCAACGTCAATCGAACCAAGACAGAGATGGAGGAATTCAACCGTGTACTTGGAGGCGGAGTGGTACCAGGAAGTCTCGTCCTCATAGGTGGGGATCCTGGGATTGGGAAATCAACCCTTCTCCTACAAGTCTCAACTCAGCTGTCTCAAGTTGGGACTGTTCTCTACGTCAGTGGGGAGGAGTCTGCCCAGCAGATTAAGCTACGAGCAGAGCGCTTGGGTGATATTGATAGCGAGTTTTATCTTTATGCAGAGACCAATATGCAGAGTGTTCGAACTGAGGTGGAGCGCATCCAACCAGACTTCCTCATTATTGACTCTATCCAAACTATTATGTCTCCTGAGATTTCAGGGGTGCAGGGGTCTGTTTCTCAGGTGCGTGAGGTGACGGCTGAACTTATGCAGCTGGCCAAGACCAATAACATTGCCATCTTTATCGTAGGGCATGTGACCAAGGAAGGAACCTTGGCTGGTCCGCGTATGCTAGAGCATATGGTGGATACGGTGCTTTATTTTGAAGGAGAGCGCCACCATACCTTTCGTATCTTGAGAGCGGTCAAAAACCGTTTTGGCTCCACTAATGAGATTGGGATTTTTGAGATGCAGTCGGGCGGATTGGTTGAGGTACTCAATCCGAGTCAAGTTTTCCTAGAAGAGCGTTTGGATGGAGCAACTGGTTCATCAATCGTTGTGACCATGGAAGGGACGCGTCCTATTTTGGCGGAGGTTCAGGCTTTGGTAACACCGACCATGTTTGGAAATGCCAAGCGTACGACGACAGGACTTGATTTTAATCGTGCGAGTTTGATTATGGCTGTTTTGGAAAAGCGTGCAGGTCTTCTCTTGCAAAATCAGGATGCCTATCTCAAATCTGCTGGCGGTGTTAAATTGGATGAACCTGCGATAGACTTAGCTGTTGCGGTTGCTATTGCTTCGAGTTATAAAGACAAGCCAACTAATCCTCAGGAATGTTTTGTAGGAGAACTTGGTTTGACGGGAGAGATTCGGCGCGTGAATCGTATCGAACAACGCATCAATGAAGCTGCTAAACTGGGATTTACTAAGATTTATGTACCTAAGAATTCTTTGACAGGAATCACTCCGCCTAAGGAAATTCAGGTCATTGGAGTAACAACGATTCAGGAAGTTTTGAAAAAGGTCTTTGCATAATCCGTGACAAATCCTTTTAAAAATGATAAGATAGGAGAAATATTTGACTATCAAATTTTCGAGGAGGGAATCGTGTCGTATTTTGAACAGTTTATGCAAGCCAATCAGGCTTATGTTGCCCTACATGGGCAGTTAAATCTGCCACTTAAACCCAAAACTAGAGTAGCCATTGTGACCTGTATGGACTCTCGTTTGCACGTTGCGCAAGCTCTAGGTTTGGCACTTGGGGATGCTCATATCTTGCGGAATGCAGGTGGTCGAGTGACAGAAGACATGATTCGTTCTCTGGTGATTTCCCAGCAACAAATGGGGACAAGAGAGATTGTGGTATTGCACCATACAGACTGTGGTGCTCAGACCTTTGAAAATGGCTCTTTTCAGGAGTATTTGAAGGAAGAATTGGGTGTCGATGTGTCAGACCAGGACTTCTTGCCCTTTCAAGATATAGAGGAGAGTGTACGTGAGGACATGCAACTCCTTATCGAGTCTCCCCTAATACCAGATGATGTCATTATCTCTGGTGCTATTTACGATGTGGATACAGGAAGTATGACAGTCGTAGAATTATAAATACTTCATTTAGAAAGAAAGTGTATGAAGAAAAACAGTATTTTATTTATTTTTATCTTATTGCTATGTATTGGTTTGCAGTATGAAACTATCTACTATACGGATGGTTCGATGTCAGGTGCAGAATATGGACTAATGGGAGTTTCTATCTTTCTAGCTCTCTTTTACATGATTCCGGTTCTTTATTTCCTTTTCCGTATTGGGAAAAAATGGGAATTGCCAAAGAACGCTTTGATTCTGTCTTTATTGGGTGGGATGTTCCTTTCAGGCTGGTTGTCTAGCTTTGCTAATACCTATATCCATGATTTATTGGAGTTTCTTTTCCCAGATAGTGCATTTTTAAATGCCTTTGAAAGTGCTATTGTGGCTCCTTTGGTAGAAGAACCGCTTAAATTATTGCCACTTGTCTTTGTTTTGGCTTTGATTCCTGTACGAAAATTAAAATCTTTGTTTTTACTTGGAATTGCTTCTGGTTTGGGATTTCAAATGATTGAGGATATTGGCTATATTCGTACGGATTTGCCAGAGGGCTTTGACTTTACTATTTCGAGAATTTTAGAGCGTATCATCTCAGGAATTGCCTCTCACTGGACTTTTTCAGGTCTGGCTGTAGTAGGTGTTTACTTGCTTTACAGAGCTTATAAAGGGCAGAAGGTTGGCAAGAAAGAGGGGCTTATTTTCCTAGGTTTAGCCTTGGGAACTCATTTCTTGTTTAATTCTCCTTTTGTTGAATTGGAGACAGAGTTGCCTTTAGCGATTCCAGTGGTTACGGCTATTACTCTCTATGGTTTTTATCAGGCTTATCGTTTTGTTGAGAAGCACAATGAGTTGATGAACTAGAATATTTTTTAAAAGAATGATGCAAGGGTACAAATATGGTGCCCTTCTTTTATTTTTGATTGAAAAATAGTGCAAAAAGCGCTACAATGGTAAATGGAAAAATCTTGTGAAAAGCACAAGCGATACATATATACCGGAGGAAATCATGTCTTTTTCTGATTTAAAGCTGTTTGCCCTTTCTTCTAATCAAGAATTGGCAAAACGTGTAGCGCAGGAGATTGGGATAGAGTTGGGGAAATCAAGTGTCCGCCAATTTTCAGATGGAGAGATTCAGGTCAACATCGAAGAATCAATCCGTGGGAAACACGTCTTTATCCTACAATCAACTAGCTCGCCTGTAAATGACAATCTGCTTGAAATTTTGATTATGGTGGATGCTTTGAAGCGTGCTAGTGCAGAATCTGTCAATGTTGTCATGCCTTACTATGGGTATGCACGTCAGGATAGAAAGGCGAGAGCGCGTGAGCCAATCACTTCAAAACTTGTCGCAAATATGCTTGAAGTAGCTGGAGTGGATCGTTTATTGACCATCGACTTGCATGCTGCGCAGATTCAAGGGTTCTTTGATATTCCTGTGGATCATTTGATGGGAGCTCCTCTGATTGCGGATTATTTTGAGCGTCGTGGCATGGTTGGTTCTGACTATGTGGTTGTCAGCCCAGACCATGGAGGGGTGACTCGTGCCCGTAAGTTGGCAGAATTTTTGAAAACATCTATCGCCATCATTGACAAACGTCGTAGCGTTGATAAGATGAATACCAGTGAAGTCATGAACATCATCGGTAAGGTCGAAGGCAAGACTTGTATCTTGATTGATGATATGATTGATACTGCTGGAACGATTTGTCACGCGGCAGATGCCCTTGCGGAAGCTGGTGCTGTTGAGGTCTATGCAAGCTGTACGCACCCAGTTCTTTCTGGTCCTGCTATGGACAATATCCAAAATTCAGCTATTAAGAAATTGGTTGTTTTGGATACCATCTATCTGCCAGAAGAGCGTTTGATTGATAAGATTGAGCAGATTTCAATAGCTCATCTCCTAGGAGATGCTATTGTACGTATCCATGAAAAACGCCCACTTTCTCCACTTTTCAGTATTGAGAAAAAGATTTAATGATCAAGCCTGAGATGATTCTCAGGTTTTTTCATCTCTTTTCCGAATAAATAGATAGAGTCAGTGAATCTAGTAAAACTAGATTTAATACTCTTCGAAAATCAAATTCAAACCACGTCAACGTCGCCTTGCCGTACTCAAGTACAGCCTGCGGCTAGTTTCCTAGTTTGCTCTTTGATTTTCATTGAGTATAAGACTATGGTATAATAAAAGGAGGAAAAGGATGATTCTAAGACATCCGGGCATTAGCCCGACCAATGATTTGGTTGCTAAGAAAATCTTTAGCAATCCAGAAATCACTTGTCAATTTATTCGTGATATGCTGGACTTGCCAGCCAAAAATGTAACCATTTTGGAGGGAAGCAATATTCACGTCTTGCCTTCCCTGCCGTACTCGGCGCAGGATTTCTATACTAGTATAGACGTCTTGGCAGAGTTGGACAATGGCACTCAAGTAATCATTGAAATTCAGGTGCATCATCAGAATTTTTTCATTAATCGTTTGTGGGCTTACTTGTGCAGTCAGGTTAATCAAAATCTCGAAAAAATTCGTCAACGTGAAGGTGACACCCACCAGAGTTATAAACACATCGCACCGGTATATGCTATCGCTATTGTGGACAGTAATTACTTCTCAGATGATTTAGCTTTTCATAGCTTTAGTATGCGTGAGGATACGACAGGTGAAGTCTTAACCATCACAACTAATGGACAAGAAAACCATCTGGTTAAGATGGCTTTCTTGGAATTAAAAAAATATAGAGAAACCAGCAAAGACGAGGTTCGCAAACCGTGGTTGGAGTTTTTCGGGAACAAACCCTTTACCCAAGAACCCGAGCGAGCCATTAGCCAGGCAGACCAACTGCTAGACTACAAGAGCTGGTCCGAGGAGGACAGGAAAATGTTTAGTGAACAACGCAGACGTGAAGAACAAGCCTTACTCGCTCATGACTATGCCTTGGAAACTGCTAGGGCAGAAGGGATTGAACAGGGTTTAGAGCGTGGTCTTGAACGTGGTAGAGCTGAGGGGATTGAAAAGGGGCGAGAAGAAGGTCTTGAACAGGGACTGGAGCGCGGAAAACTCTTTGCCTTCTTAGATATGGTTCGTCAAGGTCTTCTGACTTCCGAGGTTGCCAGCCAGCAGTTGGGCATGACGGTCGCTGAGTTTGAAGAACTATTGAAAGAGCATCACGAATAAGAACTAAAAAAATACAGAGAAACCAGCAAAGATAAGGTTCGCAAACCGTGGTTGGAGTTTTTCGGGAACAAACCCTTTACCCAACAACCCGAGCGAGCCATTAGCCAGGCAGACCAACTGCTAGACTATAAAAGCTGGTCCGAGGAGGACAGGAAAATGTTTAGTCAACTACGTATGCGAGAAGAACAAGCCTTGTTAGCACAGGACTATGCCTTGGAAACAGCTAGAGCGGAAGGCATTGAACAAGGTTTAGAACGTGGCCGTGCTGAGGGGATTGAACGGGGATTGGAGCGAGGACGAGCAGAGGGTATCGAAGAGGGATTAAAAGTAGGTCTAGTAAATCTCGTTCGCCAAGGTCTTCTGACTTCCGAGGTTGCTAGCGAGCAATTGGGCATGACGGTCGCAGAGTTTGAGGCCTTGTTATAAGGTCACATTTTAAATAGTAGAAAGTTGATGAAATGGCAAGTTCTTATCAAAAAACTTGCCATTTTTACTTGACATTTAGAAGTGTTTATAAGATAATACCATAGACGTGAGTTCTGTCCAACTGTCTATGTGGATTAGATATGAATGATTTTACTCAAGGATGATAAGTTTGTGAGATTTTCACTTGAAAAATGCAGTATTTGACGGGTATTTTTCTCACAAAAATGTTTTTTTTCACCTTTTTTTCTAAAAATAGGTAAAAACTTTAAAAACTAGAAGAAAACCCTTGACAAATCCTGCAAATATTTATATACTGTATGGTAGTAAGATAGTCTTACGAAAAAATATATAATGAAAAATAAAGGAGATAAAACGATGAAAAAAGTTTTATTGACAAGCGCAGTCGCTCTTGCAGCATTTGGTGCTGTACAAGCTGTTTCAGCTGATTCACAAGCACAATACAGTAATGGTGTAGTACCAGAGGCTAACCAATACAAACCAGCTACTCCAGTTACAAACCCATACGCTGTAAGAAATCGTATCGGTAAAGATGGTAAAGTTTTACCAGATGTATTTGGAAATGGTACTCATGTTCGTGTACATGTTAAAGATATCCAAGGGAACCCTGTAGCAGGTGCTAAAGTAGCTGCTTTGGTATACGCAACAGTAGAAGACTTTGACAACTACAAAAAACCAGCTTTGATTGAAGCAGTTACTGATGCAGCAGGTGATGTTGAGTTTCCTCTTGCAAACGGTGGTTATGTAGTTTACCGTATTGATGAAGCTCCAAAAGGTTACTTTGTTCCTAATAAACTTACAGTAGGTACTCTACTTGATGCAGAAGAAGTTGTACGTGAAGGTTCAGACATGTTCGTTACTGGTGAATTAGTAATTGAAAAAACTGATACTTATAATGTTGCTCGTAATGAGTGGGTTCAAGGTGAAAACGGATGGCACTACTACGACAACAACAAACAAGCTACTGGTTGGAAACAAATCGATGGTAAATGGTACTTCTTTAACGCTGAAGGCGTAATGCAAAAATGGTGGGTTAAAGATGGTAACACTTGGTACTACCTAAACGGTTCAGGTGCTATGCAAACTGGTTGGTTGCAAGACGGTGACAAATGGTACTACCTTGAAAACTCAGGTGCTATGAAAGCTAGCCAATGGTTTGAAGTTGGTGGTAAATGGTACTACGTTGACGGTTCAGGTGCCCTTGCAGTTAACACTACTGTGGGTGGATACACTGTTAACGGAAACGGTGAATGGGTTAAATAATCTAGCTCAATAAAAAAGCAGGAGATTTCTTCTGCTTTTTATTTTTTCCATAAAAAGTTCAGTTTTTCTTAGAAATTTTTGTAAAAATAAGATACAATAAAGAAAAGCATAATAGCTAAATTTAAGAATGGAGAATCTTCACATGAAAAATAAAAAAGCTTTAACTCTAGCTCTTGCTAGTGTCACAATGGCAAGTGCAGCAGTTTTGACAAGTTATTCTGCTACAACTGCTAGTTCAGTAAGTGCGGAAGAAGTTGTTTATAGAACTGAGTGGGTCACAGTGATTAATGGTCGTTCACAAGAACGTAAGACAGTATTTTTTGAAGATGGGAATCAGCCGATCTCTAAACATTCGACAATTGAAGGCTTTGAATTTCAACGTGCCTATGTTGAAGGTGGAAGAAAATACTATTTGTTTGTTGAAAAAGGAACAAAAATAGAAGATTATGCAAATGACCCAGATGCTCCAGTGAGTGAGTTAAATACTCAGGGATATAAAACATCTGACAAGGACGTAAAATGGCGTGAGTCAGCAGGGAACCGTTATCTTTACTATAAAGGTAACCCAGTAAAAGGTTGGGCAAGTGTCGATGGTAAGACTTACTACTTTGATAGTGAAGGTGTTATGGCACGTGGTGTCATTGAAAACACATCTGAACGTTACTATCTAGACGGACAAGGTGTTAAGAAAACTGGTTTCATTAAAGTAGGAGAAAAAACCTATTATTTTGTATCAGATGGAGCTCGTAAGACAGAGATTATCTCTGAAAATGGAAAAACTTATTTTGTCAAAGATGGTGTTGTGACAACTGGAGCTCATAAGGTAGGTGCTAAATGGTATTTCTTTGCTGAAGATGGTACAACCAAGTCAGGTATTGTAAAAGACAGTGCTGGTAAATGGTATTACATCACAGCAGAAGGTGAACGTAAGACTGGTCTTATCAAGGATGCTGGAGATAAGTATTACTATGTTACTGAGGAAGGTGAGCGTAAGTTCGGTGAAATCACTGTTGATGGTAAAACGTACTTTTTGACAGATGATTCTGATACTAAAGCTGGCTGGAACAAAGTTGACAATCATTGGGTTTATGTTAATAAAGAAGGTAAACGTCAAACTGGTTGGCTTAAAGACGGTGGTAAATGGTACTACTTTAATGCTGAAGGCGTGATGCAAAAATGGTGGATCAAAGATGGTAACAAATGGTACTATCTAAATGGTTCAGGTGAAATGCAAACTGGCTGGTTGCAAGATGGTGGAACTTGGTACTACCTAAACAGCTCAGGTGCTATGGAAACTGGCTGGGCTAAAGTTGGTGGTGCTTGGTACTACCTTAAAGGCTCAGGTGCCATGGTAACTGGTTGGTTCCAAGTAGGTGGTAAATGGTACTATGCTTATAGTTCAGGTGCCCTTGCAGTAAGCACTACAGTTGATGGTTATTACGTAAACGCCAACGGTGAGTGGGTATAAAAATAGTAAGAGAGTGGTTTTCAACTGCTCTCTTTTTTACATTTAAATATTTCTACACTTTTTATGTTTTTTATTGCATTTATTATAGGAAAGGGATATAATTTAGATAAATTTATTATCTTAATACAGGAGGATTTTCCTATGAGAAAAACAGTAACAGGTATTTTGCTAGCTACTTCTGTACTAGCAATGGCGACAGTTCAACAAGTACAAGCTGTCGAATCAGGGGCAACAACGGCTACAACAACTTCTACGGTTAAAGAAGTCCGCTATGCAACATATAAAAATGGTGGACCTGTCAATGTCAAAGATGCACTAACAGGGTCTGCTGTGACAGCTGAATCTATTCAGAATCATCCTGAAATTGAAAATTATATCTATACTTCTAGTAGAGAAGAGAATGGTATTATGTATCATATGTATGCTCCAAAAGCTACTGATTCTAATACAAATGCTGGTACTCAAACCAATCCGTACCGTCAAAACAATGGCACTAGTAATGCTAATGGGAACAATAACCAAAATGGTACTGGTTCAAACAATAATAGTGGCTCAACAACAAATTCTAATTCTCCAGTAAAAACAGTTCGTTTTGTCGAATATAAAGCTGGTAGTGATGTTCCAATTGATATTAAAGATCCACGTACAGGATCTGAAGCATCAGACACAAGCCATCCAACAATTGCTAACTATGAGTATGTTACTGGTAATTTAAAAGATGGTATTCTTTATCATGTCTATCGTTCAAACACAGCTACTAATGCTGGTAACAACAACCAAAATCAATCTACAACGACAAGTGGCGGTCAGTTCAAAACAGAGAACGGAAAAGTCTACTATATCAAGGACGGTAAAAAGGTTAGCGGTTGGCAAAAAATCGATGATAAGACTTACTACTTTGAAGCTGATGGTGCTATGAAGAAAGGTCTATTGACCGCAGGTGATAAGCAATACTATCTAGATGAAAAAGATGGTGTTAAAAAGCTAGGCTTTGTAAAAGTTGCTGACAAGACTTATTATTTTGTAGAAGATGGTGAGAAGAAAACTGGTTTTGTTAAAATTGATGAGAAAACTTACTATGTCAAAGAAGGTGTCCGTCTAACTGGTGATATTACTGTTGATGGGAAACATTATTTTTTGGATGAGGAAGGTGTCCTTAAACAAGGGATTGTTATGATTGATGGTAAAAAATTCTTCATCGATAGCGAAGGAAATCGTCAGGCTGGCTGGAAGAAGGTCGAGATTGACTGGTACTATTTCTCTAAAGAAGATGGAATGAAGACTGGTTGGCTGAAAGATGGTGGTAAGTGGTATCATTTTAGTGCCGCAGGCGTGATGCAAAAATGGTGGTTTAAAGAAGGTGACACTTGGTACTACTTAAATGGTTCAGGCGAAATGCAAACTGGTTGGTTGCAAGATGGTGGCACATGGTATTATCTAAATGGTTCAGGTGCCATGGCGACAGGCTGGGCTCAAGTTGGTGGTACTTGGTACTACTTAAACAGTTCAGGTGCTATGAAAACTGGTTGGTTGAAACAAGGTGGTAGTTGGTATTATCTTGATGGTTCAGGCGCTATGAAGACTGGCTGGTTCCAAGTAGATGGCAAATGGTACTATGCTTATAGTTCAGGCGCCCTTGCAGTAAGCACTACAGTTGATGGTTATTACGTAAATGCTAACGGTGAGTGGGTTTAAAAGTGTAAAATTCACCATAGAAAATGTAAATAATAAAAAGAAAACAAAAGGAAAGCTTATAAAATAGGCTTTCTTTTTTTGTTATGAGAGCTGTATTTGAAAATTAATATAAGTATATAATTGTATAAATAAAATAATCTATTACTTGATTATATTTTTAGAAAGCGTTATAATAAATCCAAATATGATTCTAAAAAAGGGGTTTCAAATATGAATAAAAAGAAAATGATTTTGACTAGTTTGGCTAGTGTTGCTGTTTTGGGAGCGGCATTTGTTGCATCTCAACCATCAGTTGTAAAAGCTGATGATTCTACAACAAGTCAACCTACAGCTACTAAACCTGCTGGAGAAACTGGAGCTGCTGACACTTCTAAATCAGAAGTTACAAGTCCAGAAATTAAAAAAGCTGAAGATGACGCTAAAGCTGCTGAAGCTAAAGTTACTGAAGCTCAAGCAAAAGTAGATACAACAACTACTGCAGCTAACGAAGCAAATACTAAACTAGAAGCTGAGAAAAAAGAAGCTGCTGATGCTAAAACTGCAAAAACTGAAGCTGAAGAAGCTAAAAAAGCTGCTGATGCTGAATTAGCTGCTGCTAAAGAAAAAGCTGCTGAAGCCGACGCCAAAGCTAAAGAAGAAGCTAAAAAAGAAGCCGACGCTAAAAAAGAAGAAGCAGATTCTAAAGAAGCTTTAACTGAAGCTTTGAAACAACTTCCTGATAACGAATTGCTTGACAAAAAAGCAAAAGAAGATTTATTAAAGGCTGTAGAAGCTGGTGACTTAAAAGCTTCTGATATTCTTACTGAATTAGCAGATGATGATAAAAAAGCTGAAGCTAATAAAGAAACTGAGAAAAAATTAAGAGATAAAGACCAAGCTTCTACTGCTAATGCTGGTGCAACTCCAGCTAAAGAATCTAAAACTAAAGATCAATTACCAGCAGACATTAAAGCTGGAATCGACAAAGCTGAAAAAGCTGATGCTGCTCGTCCTGCATCAGAAAAACTTCAAGATAAAGCTGATGATTTAGGTGAAAATGTTGATGAGCTTAAAAAAGAAGCGGATGCATTAAAAGCTGAAGAAGATAAAAAAGCTGAAGCTCTTAAAAAACAAGAAGATACATTAAAAGAAGCTAAAGAAGCTCTTAAATCAGCTACAGATAACGGCTCTGATTCTGATATCGTTGCTTCATTGGACAAAGCTGTAAAAGCTATTGAAAAAGCTAAGGACGTTGCGCAAGATGCATTCGATAAAGCTGCTTCAGATACTAAAGTTGTTGCTGATGAACTAAACAAACTTACTGATGAGTATAATAAAACTCTAGAAGAAGTAAAAGCTGCTAAAGAAAAAGAAACTAACGAGCCAGCTAAACCAGTAGAAGAAGAGCCAGCTAAACCAGCAGAAAAAACGGAAGCTGAAAAAGCTGCTGAAGCCAAAGCAGAAGCGGATGCTAAAGTTGCTGAATTGCAGAAAAAAGCAGACGAAGCTAAAACAAAAGCAGATGAAGCTACAGCTAAAGCTAAAAAAGAAGCTGAAGATGTAACTGCTGCTGAGACTGCAAAAGCAGAAGCTGATAAAGCAAAAGCTGACGCAGAAGCTGAATTAGCTAAAGCGAAAGAAGAGGCTGAAAAAGCTACAGCTAAAGTTGAAGAGCTCAAAAAAGAAGAAAAAGACAACTTAGAAGCTCTTAAAGCTGCTTTAGAGCAACTTGAAAAAGATATCGATGCTGATGCTAAGATTACAAATAAAGAAGAAGCTAAAGCTGCAATTGGTAAAGATGCTTTATTAAAAGCTATCGAAGATGGTGTTATCACAGCTACAGAAGCTGCTAAAGAATTAGAAGATCAAAATACGACTGCTGAAGCTACTAAAGATCAAGATCCTCAAGCAGACGAAATCGGTGCTACAAAACAAGAAGGTAAACCTTTATCTGAGCTTCCAGTTGCTGACAAAGAAAAATTAGATGCTACTTATAACAAAGAAGCTTCTAAACCAATCGTTAAAAAACTTACAGATATAGCTGATGATTTAGCTGAAAAAATCGAAAAATTAACTAAAGTAGCTGAAAAAGACAAAGCTGATGCTACTGAAAAAGCTAAAGCTGTAGAAGAAAAAAATGCTACATTAAATAAACAAAAAGAAACTTTAGAAAAAGCTAAAGCTGCTCTTGAAACAGCTAAGAAAAATAATGCTGACCAAGCTATCCAAGATGGATTACAAGATGCTGTTACTAAACTAGAAGGTTCTGTGGCTACTGCTAAGACTGCTGCAGATGAAGCTCAAGCTAAATTTGACGAAGTTAACGAAGTAGTAAAAGCTTACAAAGATGAAATCGATGAACTAACTGATGATTACAACGCAACTTTAGGTTATATCGAAAACTTAAAAGAAGTTCCTAAAGGTGAAGCACCAAAAGACTTCGCAGGTGGAGTAAATGATGATGAAGCACCTACTGGCGACGCTAAACAACCTGATGAGGTTCCAACTGTTCCAAATGCTCCTGAATTCAATGGTGGGGTAAACCCTGCTGACGCTCCTACAGCTGAAGAAAAACCTGAATTCACAGGTGGAGTGAACGATGAAGAAGCGCCTACAACACCAACAACACCAGAGTTCAATGGTGGTGTAAATGATGATAACGCTACTACTCAACCTAATAATCCAGAATTCAACGGTGGAGTGAATGATACAACACCTCCAACTGAGCCAGTTAAACCAGAAGGTGAAGCACCTAAAACAGCTAAACCAGAAACTTCAAATGGTGATGCTCTTGTACAACCTGAACTTCCTGAATTTGGTGCAAACAATCCTGAAATCAAAAAAATCTTAGACGAAATCGCTAAAGTCAAAGAGCAAATCAAAGACAGCGAAGAAAATGAAGGTGTTGAAGATTACTATAAAGAAGGATTAAAAGATCGTTTATCAGATTTAGAAGATGCGTTTGATATTTTAACTAAGAATCTTCCTGCAGTAAATGAAGTACCAGAATTTAATGAACCATTGACAGGGCATTTTGATATTGCAGATTTAGGAAATCCTAATGCTGAAGCAATAGAAGAAGGGGAAGTTGGAGAAAGTAAACCAAAAGAAATTAAAGGTTATAAATTTGTTAGAACAGTTAAAGATGGTAACGTAACTAAACATTACTACCAAAAATTAAACACTCCAGCGACACCTGGTACACCAGCGGTGACACCTGGAAATCCACCGCGTGAAAATTCTAATGCTACAGCTGTCAATGAACCTGCACTTGTACCAACTACACCAGCTGCACCTGGAACAGATGCTTCAGCTACACCAACAACTCCTAGAACGGATGCTCCAGCTATGCCAACAGCTGAAACACCGACAACTCCTGCTGTTGCACCAACTGTAGCAGGTACTAGCCAAGATAATACTTATCAAGCCCCAGCTGCAAAAGCTGAAGATAAGAAAGAACTTCCAAATACTGGTGGTAAAGATAATGTTGCAATTGCATCATTAGGATTCCTTGGATTGCTCCTTGGTGCCCTTCCATTTGTGAAACGCAAAAACTAATTAGTTGAAGATATAAAAGAGAAGGATTTATGACCTTCTCTTTTTGTGATATGGACTATAGTGAGAGTTCTGTTGAAAAGAAGAAAAAAGTGAACAAAACGATGTTTCAGATTTGTTCACTTTTATTCTATAAACTTACAATAGTGCCTCAAATTCAGCGACGGTCATGCCCAACTGCTGGCTGGCAACCTCGGAAGTCAGGAGACCTTGACGAACCATGTCTAAGAAGGCAAAAAGTTTCCCTTCTTCCCTTCCTTCAACTTTCCCACGCTCTAAACCTTTTTCTTCAGCTTGTTCCAAGGCATAGTCCTGTGCTAACAAGGCTTGTTCTTCGCGTCTACGCTGTTCACTAAACATTTTCCTGTCCTCCTCGGACCAGCTCTTGTAGTCTAGCAGTTGGTCTGCTTGACTGATGACTCGCTCGGGTTGTTGGGTAAAGGGTTTATTCCCAAAAAACTCCAACCAGGGTTTGCGAACCTCGTCTTTGCTGGTTTCTCTGTATTTTTTTAATTCCAAGAATGCCATCTTGACTAGATGGTTTTCTTGTCTATTGTTTGTAATTGTTAAAGCCTCACCTGTCGTGTCCTCGCGCATACTAAAGCTATGGAAAGCCAAGTCATCTTGGAAATAATTGCTATTCACGATTGCAATGGCATAAACGGGGGCGATGTGTTTGTAACTTTGATGTGTATCACCTTCTCGTTGACGAATTTTTTCGAGATTTTGATTGACCTGACTGCATAAGTAAGCCCACAAACGATTAATGAAAAAATTCTGATGATGCACTTGGATTTCGATAATAACCTGCGTGCCATTGTCTAACTCTGCCAAAACATCTATACTGGTATAGAAATCCTGCGCTGAGTACGGCAGGGAAGGCAAGACGTGAATGTTACTTCCCTCCAAAATCGTCACATTTTTTGCTGGTAAATCCAGCATATCGCGGATAAATTGACAAGTGATTTCTGGATTGCTAAAGATTTTCTTAGCAACCAAATCATTGGTTGGGCTGATGCCCGGATGACGTACAGTCATACTCTTTCTCCTTTCATTATACCACAGTTTTAAATCTAGGTTTACTGGATTCTCTGGCTCTATCTATTTATTCGGAAAAAGTGTGAAAAATATTGGGTATGGCTCTTCCCAATGGTATTTTTTGGTGCTTTCCTTTATAATGGGTGTATGGATAAGAAAAAATTATTATTGATTGATGGGTCTTCTGTTGCTTTTCGGGCGTTTTTTGCCCTCTATCAACAGTTGGACCGTTTTAAGAATGCGGCTGGCTTGCATACCAATGCGATTTATGGCTTTCAGTTGATGTTGAGCCATTTGTTGGAGCGGGTTGAGCCGAGTCATATTTTGGTGGCTTTTGATGCGGGAAAGACGACCTTCCGGACAGAGATGTATGCGGACTATAAGGGTGGTCGAGCTAAGACTCCTGATGAGTTTCGTGAGCAATTTCCCTTCATTCGTGAGTTGCTGGATCATATGGGGATTCGTCATTATGAGTTGGCTCAGTATGAGGCGGATGACATCATTGGGACACTGGATAAACTAGCAGAGCAGGATGGTTTTGATATTACCATTGTCAGTGGGGACAAGGATTTGATTCAGCTGACGGATGAGCATACGGTGGTTGAGATTTCCAAGAAAGGTGTGGCTGAGTTTGAGGCTTTTACGCCAGAATATCTTATGGAAAAGATGGGGATTACACCGACTCAGTTTATCGATCTCAAGGCGCTCATGGGTGATAAGTCGGATAATATTCCTGGGGTAACTAAAATCGGTGAAAAGACGGGTATCAAGCTCTTGCTGGAGCATGGCTCACTCGAGGGGATTTATGAGAATATCGATGGGATGAAGGTTTCTAAGATGAAGGAAAATCTCATCAATGATAAGGAACAGGCCTTTTTGTCAAAAACACTGGCGACCATTGATACCAAGGCACCGATTGAGATTGGTTTGAAGGATTTAGTCTATAGCGGTCCAGATGTGGAAAATCTTGGAAAATTCTACGATGAGATGGGCTTCAAACAGCTCAAGCAGGCTTTAAATGTGTCGTCAGCTGATGTGGCTGAGAGTTTGGACTTTACTATTGTTGAGCAAGTCAGTCAAGATATGCTGAGTGAAGAATCTATCTTCCATTTTGAGCTTTTTGGTGAGAATTACCATACGGATGATTTGGTTGGTTTTGCCTGGTCTTGTGGGGATAAACTTTATGCTACAGACAAGCTTGAGCTGTTGCAAGACCCGATTTTCAAGGACTTTTTAGAAAAAACACCTCTGAGAGTTTATGATTTTAAGAAGGCTAAAGTTCTCTTGAATCGCTTTGGTGTGGATTTGCAAGCGCCTGCTTTTGACAGCCGTTTGGCTAAATACCTCCTTTCGACTGTGGAGGACAATGAAATTGCGACTATTGCTAGTCTTTATGGTCAGACTTATTTGGTTGATGATGAGACTTTCTATGGTAAGGGAGTCAAGAAGGCCATTCCTGAACGCGAGAAATTCTTGGAGCATTTGGCGCGTAAACTTGTCGTTTTGGTAGAGACTGAGCCTGTTTTACTTGAAAAACTTAGCGAAAATGGGCAATTAGAGCTTCTTTATGATATAGAGCAACCTCTGGCTTTTGTCCTTGCCAAGATGGAAATTGCTGGGATTACGGTCAAGAAAGAGACCTTGCTTGAGATGCAGGCTGAAAATGAGCTTGTTATTGAAAAACTGACTCAGGAGATTTACGAACTGGCTGGTGAGGAGTTTAATATCAACTCGCCTAAGCAGTTGGGCGTGCTTCTCTTTGAAAAATTGGGGCTACCTCTAGAATACACTAAGAAAACCAAAACTGGATACTCGACTGCGGTGGATGTCTTGGAACGCTTGGCTCCTATTGCGCCAATTGTTAAGAAAATTCTCGACTACCGTCAGATTGCCAAGATTCAATCTACTTATGTGATTGGCTTGCAGGACTGGATTTTGGCGGATGGCAAGATTCATACTCGCTATGTTCAGGATTTGACCCAGACTGGGCGTCTGTCTAGTGTGGATCCAAACTTGCAAAATATCCCTGTTCGCTTGGAACAAGGTCGTCTCATTCGTAAGGCTTTTGTGCCAGAGCGGGAGGATAGTGTGCTACTCAGCTCGGACTACTCGCAGATTGAATTGCGCGTTTTGGCGCATATCTCTAAGGATGAGCACTTGATTAAGGCCTTCCAAGAGGGGGCAGATATTCATACTTCGACAGCCATGCGGGTCTTTGGCATTGAACGTCCTGAGGATGTGACTGCAAATGATCGTCGCAATGCTAAGGCGGTTAACTTTGGAGTGGTTTACGGGATTTCAGACTTTGGTTTGTCTAATAATTTGGGCATTAGCCGTAAGGAAGCCAAAGCCTATATTGATACCTACTTTGAACGCTTCCCAGGTATTAAAAACTACATGGATGAAGTAGTGCGTGAGGCGCGTGATAAGGGCTATGTAGAGACACTTTTCAAGCGTCGTCGTGAGTTGCCAGATATCAATTCGCGCAACTTCAATATTCGTGGTTTTGCAGAGCGGACAGCTATCAACTCTCCTATCCAGGGGTCGGCAGCAGATATTCTCAAGATTGCTATGATTCAGCTGGATAAAGCCTTGGTTGCAGGTGGTTATCAGACTAAGATGCTGTTACAAGTGCACGATGAAATCGTCCTTGAAGTTCCTAAATCGGAGCTGGCAGATATGAAAAAATTGGTCAAACAAACCATGGAAGAAGCCATTCAACTCAGTGTTCCCCTTATCGCAGATGAAAATGAAGGGGCAACCTGGTACGAGGCTAAATAAAAAGGGGGCTAGTCCTCCTTTTTGTAGTAGAATTATGCAAGCCTTTTCAAATTGTGCTATACTGATGAAAAAGGAGGATTTCTATGAGTCAAGAATTTATTAATCCAAGTGATGGCGTGATTCGTCAGTATCTCGCAACGAGTAAAACCCTTGCTGTGGTGGGCTTGTCTGACCGTGAGGAAACAACTAGCAATCGAGTGACCAAGGAAATGCAGGCTCGGGGTTATAAAATCATCCCAGTCAATCCCAAGGCGGCGGGTGGCGAAATCTTGGGTGAAAAGGCTTATGCTAGCCTAGCTGAGATTCCTTTTCCTGTAGACATTGTCAATGTTTACCGTCGCAGTGAGTTTTTGCCAGATGTGGCGCGTGATTTTCTCAAAGCTGATGCCAAGATTTTTTGGGCACAGCTAGGACTTGAAAGTCTAGAAGCGGAAGAGATCTTGCGTGCTGGTGGATGTGATGATATCGTGATGAATCGTTGCATCAAGAGAGAACACACACGCTTGATTGAGGAAGCATAAGAAAAAGGTAGCTGGTGGGCTACCTTTTGTATTAGAAAATGCCGATAAGAGTCTGCATACCAAGACTAGTGAGGATGATGGCAATCCAGCAGATGGCTCCGAGAACAATGGATTTTCCACTAGATTTGATCATAGCTACCAGATTGGTTTTGAGTCCGATAGCACTCATGGCCATGATAATGAGAAATTTGGAGAGTTGTTTGAGAGGGGTAAAGAAACTACTGGACACACCTAGAGAGGTGAGTAGTGTAGTGAGGAGAGATGCAAGGATAAAGTAAAGGATAAACAGTGGGAAGACTTTTTTCAGTTGTAAGCCTTGCTTATTTTTTTGTTCACGACTTTGCCAATAGGAGAGAAAGAGAGTAATGGGGATGATAGCTAAGGTTCGTGTGAGTTTGACAATGGTTGCGGATTCGAGGGTATTGGTCTGGTAAAGATTGTCCCAGGCGCTGGCTGTGGCGGTTACAGAGGAAGTATCATTGACTGCAGTTCCTGCAAAGAGGGCGAAGCCGTCATTGGATAGATGAAGCCAGGTTCCTAGCGTTGGAAAGATAAGTGCAGCAAGGACATTGAAGAAAAAGATAACGGAGATGGCTTGGGCTACTTCCTTTTCCTTAGCATGGATAACGGGCGCTGTTGCCGCAATGGCAGAGCCCCCACAGATAGAAGAACCTACTCCAATCAAGGTAGCCAGTTTTGTGTCCAGTGCAAAGAAGCGCTGGAAAAGATAGGCAACAATCAAGGCTATTGAAATGGTGGACAGGATGACAGGGAGTGAAGATTGCCCAACTGCGAAGACTTGCGAGATATTGAGACCAAAACCAAGCAAGATAACGGCATACTGGAGCAATTTCTTGGAACTAAAGGTCAATCCAGCATCCAGTTGTTTATAAGGCGAGAGAAAGGGGTGTAGGAGCATGCCTATGAAAATGGCAAAAACGGGCGCGCCAATAACAGGGAAGAATCCTCCTAAGTACCAAGATAGAATGGAAATGAGAAGGCAGGCCAAGATGCCTGCTCCATTTTTTGATAGAAATGACATAAAAACCTCCAAATAGAATCTGTTACCATTATAGACCTGTAGAGAGGAAAAGTAAAATAGAAAGTGGAGCTAACAATTATTTGACAAGTAGTGCTAATTATGTAATAATAATCCTACAAGAACTGTAACGAAGTCTTGGCAAAAACAAAAATACCAGAGCTCCACCTCTGGTATTTCTTTTTGTCCAGTTACATTAAAACTAAACTCAGGTTATATTTTTTTGTCGCGCTTATCTAACCACTTTCTGACTATCCACTCAGAAATGACATTACCGGTAATAGTAATCAGTAATGGTGCTAGAATAACTGTAACGAAGATTAGCAAAAACTCACCTCCAAACTAAGTTCGTTAGTGGAGTTGCGACAAATCCATTTTAACATACTTCAATTTGTCATGCTAGCGTTATTCTATCATGTATTTTTGCGGTCGGGGGGCTTTTGTAGTATAATAGAGATACGTTTTGAAAGTAGGAGGTATCTATGGACTTAACTAAGCGCTTTAATAAACAGTTAGATAAGATTCAAGTTTCGTTGATTCGTCAGTTTGATCAGGCTATTTCGGAGATTCCTGGGGTCTTGCGTTTGACCTTGGGGGAACCTGACTTTACAACGCCAGACCATGTCAAGGAGGCGGCCAAGCGAGCGATTGATCAGAACCAATCCTACTATACAGGGATGAGTGGTCTGTTGACTTTACGTCAGGCAGCCAGTGACTTTGTTAAGGAAAAGTACCAACTGGACTATGCTCCTGAAAATGAAATCTTGGTCACAATTGGGGCGACAGAGGCCTTATCTGCTACTTTGACAGCTATTTTGGAAGAGGGAGACAAGGTGCTCTTGCCAGCTCCTGCTTATCCGGGTTATGAACCGATTGTCAATCTAGTTGGGGCAGAGATTGTCGAGATTGATACAACTGAAAATGGGTTTGTCTTGACTCCTGAGATGTTGGAAAAGGCCATTTTGGAGCAGGGTGATAAGCTCAAGGCGGTTATTCTCAACTATCCAGCTAATCCGACAGGAATTACCTACAGTCGAGAGCAGTTGGAAGCTTTGGCAGCTGTTTTACGCAAGTATGAGATTTTCGTGGTTTGTGATGAGGTTTATTCAGAATTGACCTACACAGGGGAAGCCCATGTGTCTCTAGGAACTATGCTGAGAGACCAGGCTATTATTATCAATGGCTTGTCTAAATCGCATGCCATGACAGGTTGGCGTTTGGGTCTGATTTTTGCTCCTGCGGCCTTTACAGCCCAGTTAATCAAGAGTCACCAGTACTTGGTGACTGCCGCAAATACCATGGCTCAACATGCTGCGGTGGAAGCCTTGACGGCTGGTAAAAACGATGCGGAGCCCATGAAAAAGGAATACATCCAGCGTCGGGACTATATCATCGAAAAAATGACTGCTCTTGGTTTTGAAATTATCAAACCAGACGGTGCCTTCTATATCTTTGCTAAGATTCCAGCGGACTACAATCAAGATTCCTTTGCTTTTCTGAAGGATTTTGCCCAGAAGAAGGCCGTTGCCTTTATCCCTGGTGCCGCCTTTGGACGTTACGGGGAAGGCTATGTTCGCCTATCTTATGCAGCTAGTATGGAGACCATCAAAGAAGCCATGAAACGACTTGAGGAGTACATGAGAGAAGCATGATTCAGTCTATCACGAGTCAAGGCTTGGTGCTCTACAATCGCAATTTTCGAGAGGATGACAAGCTCGTCAAGATTTTTACAGAGCAGGCTGGCAAGCGCATGTTTTTCGTTAAACATGCTGGCCAGTCTAAGCTGGCCCCTGTTATTCAGCCCTTGGTGCTGGCACGATTTCTCTTACGAATAAATGATGACGGGCTTAGCTACATTGAGGACTATCATGAGGTGATGACCTTTCCCAAGATTAATAGTGACCTCTTTGTCATGGCTTATGCGACCTATGTGGCAGCTCTTGCAGATGCTAGTTTGCAGGACAATCAGCAGGATGCTCCCTTGTTTGCTTTTTTACAAAAGACCTTGGAGTTGATGGAAGCGGGCTTGGATTATCAGGTTTTGACCAATATTTTTGAAATTCAAATCTTGACTCGATTTGGGATCAGCCTCAATTTTAATGAGTGTGTCTTTTGTCATCGGGTTGGTCAGGCTTTTGACTTTTCTTTCAAATATGGAGCCTGCCTCTGTCCAGATCATTATCATGAAGATGAGAGACGTTGCCATCTCAATCCCAATATCCCTTATCTGCTCAATCAATTTCAAGCTATTGATTTTGAGACCTTGGAGACCATTTCTCTCAAGCTTGAAATCAAGCAAGAGCTACGCCAATTTATGGATCAACTCTACGAAGAGTACGTTGGGATTCACCTAAAATCAAAGAAATTTATTGATTCCCTATCCGACTGGGGACAATTACTAAAAGAGGAAAAGAAATGAAAAAAATCGCAGTAGATGCCATGGGAGGCGATTACGCACCTCAGGCCATCGTTGAGGGTGTCAATCAAGCCCTAGCTGACTTTTCAGATATCGAGGTTCAACTCTACGGAGATGAAGCTAAAATCAAGCAATATCTGACAGCGACAGAGCGCGTCAGCATTATCCATACGGATGAGAAGATTGATTCAGACGATGAACCTACGAGAGCTATTCGGAAGAAGAAAAATGCCAGTATGGTATTGGCAGCCAAGGCTGTCAAAGAGGGTGAAGCAGACGCTGTCCTCTCAGCTGGGAATACAGGTGCTTTGTTGGCTGCTGGATTCTTCATCGTGGGTCGTATCAAGAACATCGACCGTCCTGGGCTTATGTCGACCTTGCCGACTGTAGATGGGAAGGGTTTTGACATGCTAGACCTTGGTGCCAATGCGGAAAATACAGCCCAGCACCTCCATCAATACGCGGTTCTAGGTTCCTTCTATGCTAAAAATGTCCGTGGTATTGCGCAACCACGTGTTGGTTTGCTCAATAATGGAACAGAGAATAGTAAGGGCGACCCGCTTCGTAAGGAGACCTATGAATTACTAGCGGCTGATGAAAGTTTAAACTTTATCGGAAATGTGGAAGCACGTGATTTGATGAATGGCGTTGCGGATGTTGTTGTGGCAGATGGTTTCACGGGAAACGCTGTGCTCAAATCCATTGAAGGGACAGCCATGGGAATTATGGGCTTGCTCAAGACAGCTATTACAGGTGGTGGTCTTCGAGCGAAACTAGGCGCCCTCCTTCTCAAGGATAGTCTCAGAGGTTTGAAAAAACAGCTCAACTATTCAGATGTTGGTGGAGCGGTCTTGTTTGGTGTTAAGGCACCGGTTGTCAAGACTCATGGCTCAAGCGATGCCAAGGCTGTGTATAGTACGATTCGCCAGATTCGTACCATGCTAGAAACAGACGTAGTTGCTCAGACTGCGCGTGAATTTTCAGGAGAATAAAAGAGATGACAGAAAAAGAAATTTTTGACCGTATTGTGACCATTATCCAAGAGCGACAGGGAGAGGACTTTGTTGTGACAGAATCCTTGAGTCTGAAAGACGATTTGGATGCTGACTCAGTTGACTTGATGGAGTTTATCTTGACACTGGAAGATGAATTTAGTATTGAAATCAGTGATGAGGAAATTGATCAACTGCAAAGTGTAGGAGATGTGGTTAAGATCATTCAAGCAAAATAAAGATAAGAAGTTCCAAGGCATTTGCTTTGGAATTTTTCTTTGGTTCAAGTGACCGTTTAGGAACAGATTTAGTCTTTCTAGGGACAGAAGAGATATGGGGACAAATAAGGGATATAATAAAATCAGAAAAATCAATCTCCAAAAGGAGATAAGAAATGAAGATCAAAAGAAGAGATAGCTTGATTTTCGTTAGAACAAAAATGTTAATATAATCACAATTTTAATTGACTTTCCTTTTTTCCAGGACTATAATGTAGATATAAAAAAGGATTTATTTTATAGTTGGGAGAAGGTGATGGCTATGTACTTTTGATAAACTAGTCTCTATCTTATGTTCGTGGACATTTTAGGAGGTCTTATGGTTCAGGTTCATGAACCTGACATCTATTTTGGCTTCGTTTCTATTTGATTTTCTTGCTTTGGATTTATCTATTTTAGGAGGAAACGGCTATGAAAAAATCTAAACTACTTACACTTGGTTTGCTTGCTGGTGCTGGTCTACTTTTGTCTATCAATCAAGCACAGGCTGCAGATACTTGGGTTAAAAATGGTGCTGACTGGAATCTTTCACAAGATGGCAGTCTAGCTAAGGATAAATGGGTACAAAATGCTGGCTCATGGTATCACTTCGACAGCACTGGTAAAATGCAGACAGGCTGGCTCAAAGACGGTGATACGTGGTATTCTCTAGCAGATAGTGGCGCCATGCGTACTGGCTGGTACAAGGAAGGCAATACATGGTACTCCCTAGCAGATAGTGGCGCCATGCGTACAGGTTGGTACAAAGAAGGGTCTACATGGTACTACCTCAAAGGCAGTGGCGCTATGGCAACAGGATGGGCAACTGCAAATGGTCAATGGTCTTACTTTGAAAAATCAGGTGCAATGGTCGCAGACAGAGCTGTTCCAGCCAGTGATGGGGAAAGTTATGTCATTGGTAAGGATGGATATCTGTTAACCAAACTCCCAAGTCAGGTTGAACAATCTCAAGCGGATGATACAATTATCACAAATATTGTTACTTTATCTGACGGGTATGATTATCATCTTATTTATACAAAAGATGGAGTCATTGTTGAAAAAAATGCTTGGTACATAAAACCTGAATTTAAGAAGTTTTCTGATAAATATGGAGATAAAGTTTCCAATACGATGTTGGCTTTAGTAGATAATACGGAAGAAGGACAAGAAATTAATCCTAAAGCTGTCGTGAAAAATTTCCAAAACTTACCAAACAGGTATTACTTTGGGGCAGATGGTCGTCGCGTAACAAATTTACCAGAAATGACCACCTATTCAGAGATTAAAAAAGTTGGCAATGATGTCTATCTAGAAAACCCGGGTGCACGACTTCTTCTTGGAGCTACCAGCTTCACAATCAATAATAATAAACTATACTATTTAGATGGTGATAATGGCAAACTCAAAACAGGTTATTTTGCATTGATTGATGATAGACCAAGCTATCATCACTATCATATTCTTGTTTATGCAGACCAATCTGGTGAAATTCTTAAAATGAAACGATTGCCAACAGGAATTTCAGATTATCTTAATAAAGAAATTGACGGTTTCTACGGTCAAACTGTTAAAATCGATAGTAAGACAGGAAATGTTTCTGTTGTGAAATAAGACGTCTGACAGAGTAAAACGAAAAAGCGAACAGCTTTGTATACTAGGAAGTCATGTTCATTTCGCTATAGAATAGGAGAAAATGGCTATGAAAAAATCTAAACTACTTACACTTGGTTTGCTTGCAGGTGCTGGTCTGCTTTTGTCAATCAATCAAGCACAGGCTACAGATACTTGGGTAAAAAATGGCGCTGACTGGAATCTTTCTCAAGATGGCAGTCTCGCTAAAAATAAATGGGTACAAAATGCTGGCTCTTGGTATCACTTCGATGGTTCTGGTAAAATGCAGACAGGCTGGCTCAAAGACGGCAATACCTGGTATTCACTAGCAGATAGTGGGGCTATGCGTACTGGATGGTACAAGGAAGGCAATACCTGGTATTCACTAGCAGATAGTGGAGCTATGCGTACAGGTTGGTACAAAGAAGGGTCTACATGGTACTATCTTCGTTTTAGTGGTTCTATGCAGACAGGTTGGGAGTGCATAGATAATAATTGGTATTATTTCGAACAATCAGGTGCAATGGCCTCTGATAGAGTTGTAAATTCTAGTGATGGGACAGGCTATATTCTCAGCAAGGATGGCCATATGTTCACTTTACAAAATAGCCCTTATAAACATGGTGACATTGTTCGTTTAGGCGATGGATATGAATATCTGATTAAAGCAAAATTTGACGGAAATAACTTTACTGATGTTATCGTGGATAAAAACACTTGGTATATCAAACCTGAGTTCAAGAAGTTTTCCGAAAAATATGGGGATGAGGTTGCAAATACAACCTTAGCTTTAGTAGATAATAAAGAAGAAGGACAAGAAATTGATCCTAAAGCTGTTATTCGTAATTTCCAAAATCTA
>NZ_JBKOTV010000020.1:0-17118 GCF_049738055.1 Streptococcus sp. CL6.22
TTTACCAGGTCTTGTTACTTCACGATAATCTTTATCTTTTGTATTATCTTCTACATAACGTGTTGTATATGGAGTAGTTGTTTCTACAACTGTTGGTTTCGTACCTACTATAATAACTTCTTCTACTGCTTCTTCAGTAATCGTGGTTGGTTCGTTCGATGTTACTGCACCTGTATTAGGATTTAAGGTATAAGTTGTTGTAGTAGTTGTTTTACCAGCTTTACCAGTTCTTGTTACTTCTCGATAGTCTTTATCTTTTGTATTATCTTCTACATAACGTGTTGTATATGGAGTAGTTGTTTCTACAACTGTTGGTTTAGTACCTACTTTAACCACTTTTGGTACCATAGGAGTTTCTTTTTCAGTCGGCTTACCGTCAGCTACAATACCATCAAGTTCATTCACAATTTTAGGTGTTGTAGTTACAATTTTACCTTCGCTACCGTTCGATTCAACAATTTCCGTACCATAGTCGATTGTTTTGTCTTCTACATAAGTTGTCGTAATTGGAATTTTTGTTTCTGTTTCTACAGGTGGTAAGTTGTTCTCATACTTCTGTTTATACACATAGGTAATGACAGTTTCACCTTTCACAATCTCTGTAATATCTTGTTTGTCTTGTTCTTTAAAGGTATAACGCTTGTTCTCAAAGTCTAAATCGGTCGGATGAGTTAAAGATACCTCAGAACCTACTTCTTTAAGTTCAGATTTAACACTAGGTGCAATTTCAACACCTTGTTCGTTTACAAACTTCTGAGTCACTAAACCTTTGTTTTGAACTTCTGTATAAGTAACAGTATGGAAAGTGCGAGACACACCGTTGATTGCTTTTTCTGTATCTGTCAATTCAACTCTTTGGAGATTTGATGCATAAACAATGCGAGGTGTAAACTGATTACGTTTATTAGGAACTACTTTACTAGCAATGTACTCTTTTTGAGAAATTGTATTTTCTCCAAGTAAAGATGTTTCTTGTCTATAAGTGTAATCAGCACCAACTGAACGTAATTCAAACTCGGATAATTTAGATTTTGGAATATCAGAAGACGTTATAACCCCTTTCCCCTTAAAACCTTGGACATCTAAGAATTTCGCATATAAATCTTTAATTGGAATAATATTTCCTTGCTTATCCTTATAAGTATAAGTTCGAGTGTAACCAATGAAATCAGTATGATTTTCAGCACGTCGAGTTAAGTTTTTAATAATTACATGAGTCTCAACAGGTTTACTGCTAAATGTAGCGTAAAGTTTGGTTTCTTCAGGTAGCGTATACTCAAATTTAGCAGTTGTCTCAATACTACCGATACCGTAAATACTAGATAAAACACTATCTGAACGAGGTGTGATGGTGTAACTATACACAGTGTTTGGAGTTAGTTCCACTATACGAGCAGGATACCCGATATTCACACGATTTGTTGCATATTTATCTGTAATTCCAATTCGAGCAGGTACCTTAATAAATGTTTCTGTAACTTCCTCAGTAGTTGGTTTCGATACTGCATTATACAAACCTTGAGAATCAGTTAACTCCAATTCATTCGCTTTCAAATACCGAATTTCACCGCTACTTGATGTAATCGGGCTAACTGACGCTTCTTTCGAGACATCTTCATCGATATCTCGACTATTTACCTGAGAAACTAATCTAGCTTTTACTTTAATATAATTAGCATTGATAAGAGTATTTTTAAACTCATCAATCTTCGTTCTATCCGCTTTCACTTGCTCTTGTTCAGCTTTTGCAGACTCTAAATCACGAATTTGAGCATCTACTTTCTCTTCGGCAGTTGTGCGTAAATGTGTAACCTCAGAAGAACTATTTGCAACACCTACATTTTCAGTGGGTGTTTCTGTAACCTTAACCCCTAAAGCTTTTACTTCTTCAACTTTAGCTTTTAACTCGGTTTCTTTTACCGTATGTGTTGTACTCGTTTCATACTCACTTTGAACCACAGTTTCGCTAGGTGGAGTCTGTGCTGCATTAGGAGGTGTACTTGAATTTGGCTGTTCATCAGCGCTTACAATCCCATTTAAAAATAAACTCCCTAAAGCAGTCGTTAGGATAATACCACTTAACAAACCTAACTTAGTTTTACGGAGATATCCATGACCTTTTTCTTGTTTTACTGCTTTATGCAATAGAAACACCAACTTTCATTTATTTGTATTGTTAATATTATTACATAATTAGCTAAAAAAGTAAAGGTCTCAACTCAAGAATTAAATACAATAAATTTATAAAAACTTCCTAACTACTATACTAGAATTTTCTACAATTCAAAAAACAATATCAGAACGGATTGATACTGATACGAAACAAAAAACAAAATGACTCTTTATACATCTATAGTAGGATTCAAGACAGATTATTTATTTCTTAATCGATATATAAAAGGAATCCTGATTAAACTGTCTTTAAAACTTAAGAAATCAAGGATATGATAAAAGGAATGGATATCAGTATATCTATTTTTACCATCTCAAAAGTAGATCCAGAGAATATAACTGTTCTCTTATGATGAGACTTTGGAGGCAACCATTCTGTCTTGTTTTATGAAAGAATAGCTTAACCTTTTACTTAAAATATTCAGCTAAAAAAAGAGAGAACGATTTTGTTCTCTCGAAATCCTTATTTTTCATTTACTATAAGAGTAAAGTATTTATAGCTTTACTCCCACTCAACTGTTGCAGGTGGTTTACTTGTAATATCATAGACGATGCGGTTAACGTGGTCCACTTCGTTTACGATACGTACAGAAATCTTTTGAAGGACATCCCAAGGAATCTTTGCAAAGTCAGCTGTCATACCATCGATAGAGGTGATAGCACGGATTGCAATCGTGTAGTCATATGTACGACCGTCACCCATAACACCGACTGAACGAACGCCTGTGTTCACTGTGAAGTATTGCCAGATATCGCGGTCAAGACCTGCTTTAGCAATTTCCTCACGAAGGATAGCATCTGACTCACGAACTGTTTCTAGTTTCTCTTCAGTGATTTCACCCATGACACGGATAGCAAGTCCTGGTCCTGGGAATGGTTGGCGCCATACGATATGGTCTGGCATACCAAGCTCTGTACCAAGGGCACGAACTTCATCTTTATAGAGAGTGTTGAGTGGTTCGATCAATTCAAATTGCATGTCTTCTGGAAGACCACCCACGTTGTGGTGTGACTTAATAGTTTGAGCTGTATCTGTACCAGACTCGATCACGTCTGTGTAAAGCGTACCTTGAGCAAGGAATTTCACATCTTTGAGCTTGCTTGCTTCGTCATCGAATACATACACAAACTCGTTACCGATGATTTTACGTTTTTGTTCAGGGTCAGAAACGCCAGCAAGTTTATCAAGGAAACGTTTAGCAGCGTCTGCTTTGACGATATTCAAACCAAACTTACCACCAAGCATGTCCATAACTTGGTCCGCTTCTCCTTTACGAAGAAGACCGTGGTCTACGAAGATACAAATCAATTGATCGCCAATAGCCTTTTGGAGAAGAACTCCAACAACTGAAGAGTCAACACCACCTGATAGACCAAGAAGGACACGTTTATCACCGACGGTTTCACGAATTTTTTGGATCTGCATATCAATGAAGTTATCCATTGACCAGTCGCCTTTAGCCTTACAGATGTTAAGGGCAAAGTTACGAAGGATATCATTTCCGTATACAGAATGACGAACTTCTGGGTGGAATTGGATACCGTAAATGTGTTTATCTGGGTTTTCAATGGCTGCATAAGGGCAGTCAGCTGATGTTCCAGTACGAACAAAGTCAGCAGGAATCTCAGTGACCGCATCACCATGGCTCATCAAAACAGTCTGCTCATCAGGTGTTGATTCAAAAAGAGCTGATGGTGTGTGAGTTAGGGTTGATTGACCGTATTCACGATTTCCAGCATCACCTGCAGGGACAACTTTTCCTCCAAGTTTATGGGTCAATAACTGCATACCGTAACAAATTCCCAAAATAGGAATTCCGAGTTCGAAGATTTCTGGGTCAATATCGAATGAACCATCTTCGTATACAGAGTTTGGACCACCTGATAGGATAATTCCTACAGGATTGATTTCACGAACTTCAGCAGCTGAAATTTTATGGCTCTTTAGTTCTGAAAAAACACCAATCTCACGGATACGGCGTGAAATCAGCTGGTTGTATTGGCTACCATAGTCCAATACGATGATTTTTTCTACATCTTTCAAATCAGTTGAAATGTTGCTCATCTTTTTCCTTTCTCAAAAGAAATATCTTTTTTCAATATTCTATCACAAATAAGGGCGAATTACCAACTAAACAAGGCGAAGTTTGACTTTTTCTAGTTTATTGGGGTACAATAGAGAAAAGATAGAAATGAAGTGAAAAATATGCTACCCGCTTATATGAAAATCCATGATCAGATTAAAAAGGATATTGACGAACATCGTTGGGCTATTGGTGAGAGACTTCCCAGTGAAAGAGATTTAGCAGAGCAGTTTGAGGTCAGTCGCATGACCCTCCGACAAGCTATTTCCCTCTTGGTCGAAGAAGGAGTTTTAGAGCGCCGTGTAGGAAGTGGCACCTTTGTATCCAGTACACGTGTACAAGAAAAGATGAGAGGGACAACCAGTTTTACTGAAATTGTTAAGTCCCAAGGTAAAGTACCCTCTAGCCAACTCATTTCCTACAGAAAAACCATTCCCAATGAACAGGAAGTTGCCAAGCTAGGAATTTCTCCTACCGAAAATATTATCCGAATGGAACGTGTTCGCTATGCCGACCAAGTTCCTCTGGTTTATGAAGTTGCTTCTATTCCTGAAAAATTCATTAAGGACTTTAAAAAAGAAGAAATCACCAGTCATTTCTTCCAAACCTTGCAAAAACACGGCTACCGTATAGGCAAATCTCAACAGACTATTTATGCTCGCCTTGCTAAAGAAAAGATTGCCCACTATTTGGAAGTTGAAAAAGGACATGCTATTCTTGGTTTGACTCAGGTTTCCTACCTAGAAGATGGTACTGCTTTTGAATACGTAAAAAGTCAGTATGTAGGCGAACGCTTTGAATTTTATCTTGAAAATAATTAGATTACTATGCAAAAACTCTCTGTCACGGACAAAGAGTCTTTTTTATTTCTCTAAGAGTAAATCTTTCAAAGAAATCAGAGTTACAGCAAACAATATCATTGCCATGCCAAGAAAATCAATAGGATAAAATTGTTCATTCATAATTAGGAAGGCAAAGAAAACTGCCGAAATTGGCTCAATAGAAGCCAACAAGCTTGACTTGACCGGTCCAATCAGACTGGCTCCTTTTAAGAAGGCTGTATAGGCAAAGACAGTCCCGATAAGGATAATGCCCGCAAATGCAAGGAGAAAATCAAGACTAGTTGGGATAGCAGTCTGTAGAACCCCTGTAAAAGGAAGGGCGACTAAACCTGCTATGACCATTCCCACACCAATGAGCAAACTGCTCCCCCACTTCTTAATCAAGGCTATGGGCAAAATGATATACAGTGCGTAAGTCAGAGCAGAAAAGAGACCCCAGAACAGGCCTGCAGGTGTCATGGATAACTGGTCCAACTGCCCATGAGTTGCAATCAGGAAGGTCCCTCCGATGGCTAATATGATAGAAACAATCTCTCCCAGTGTCGGTGCTACCTTATCCTTGATACAGCTATAAATCAAAATCCCGACAGGGCAAACATACTGAAGCACCGTCGCGGTTCCTGCATTGGTTTCCTGAATAGCAGTTAGATAGGCAAATTGATTGAGGAAGAGGCCAATTAGAGCAAAAATGAGAAGAGACAGCAAACTTTTTCTATCCTTTAAAAAGGCCAGCATTTTATCCTTTGCAGTGGCATAAGCCAAGAGCATGAGAATTCCACCAGCGATTAAAAGACGCAAGTTGGTCAAAACCAGGGCCGAAATTCCGTGCGCCATCAGGTATTGGCCACTCGTTCCTGACAAGCCCCAAGCAATCCCAGCCACAACTGTTAATAGAGTCCCTTTTAAACTGTTTGACATGTCTCTCCTTACTCTTCTTTGCGAATCAAGTCCATCACTTGATTGCGGTCTACAATCCATTGAGCCCTCTCATCCTTTTCATAGGTACGATTCGATAGGAAAATAGCCGCTTCTTGCTTCTGGCGATTCCACATGATAAAGGTACCTGTATAGCCCGTATGGTCTAGCCAATCTCCTTCCAAATTCCAGGCCAAAGAACGTTCCTTGTCATCCAAAGGAGAAAAATTTTGACTCAAATCTCTTGCAAAATCATCTGATAAATAGTGTTCTAAAAAGATTTGTAGATCCTTTACAGTCGAAAATAAACCAGCACTACCAGCATGTCTGCCCAGGAGACGAGCCTTGGGATCATGTACCAGACCTGCCTCGACACCTCTAACTGTTGGAACAGCAAGCTCAACAGGCCCAAACTGGGTATCCGCCATTCCCCAAGGTTTCCAGACTTGCTCCTGTAAAATCACATCCAAGTCTTGATTAAAGATTCTTTCCAAGATAAAACCTAACAGCAAAAAATGGACATCCGAATAAAGAAAGGCTGGCTGATTGCGTCTGTTAAGATGAAACATCGCTTCCTTTAATTCAGGTGCTGTTAAAAGATCACGATTGGGAATAAAAGGATCAAGGTCTGTAGCGTGAGTCAAGAGCTGGCGAATAGTGATGTCTGGATAATCACTCTCTGGTAAAAAATCTGTTACCGGTCTGTCAATATCTAATTGACCTTTTTCCCACAAGAAGGTAAAAACAGTGCCAACTCCAACAACCTTGCTAACACTGGCTAGGTCGTAAACTAGTCCTGCCTCAGTATCCAAGCCATGTTCTGGGTCACTATGTCCTACATAGATCTCCGTCCATTGATTGTCCTTAAAATACGCAAAAGAGGCTCCGGGATAAATCCCTGCCTCGATTTGTTCTTCTATTTTTTTAATAATCTTGGTCCACTTCATACTTCTTCAAACCACAATTCAACATTATTTCTATCTTTACCAAGGAAGAATTTTTCAGACTTAGGAATAAAATATTCTGTAGACTCAAACTTCTGGCGAAGACTTGCTATATCTAGTTCATTGACCAAGAACTTGAGCATAGATAAGTCCCAAGTAGCCGTATTGTCCACAGTCAAATCTTGACCCTGAGCTGGGATAAAATCAAGTGATGTCCCAATTTCAGATAGTTCCAAAAAACTATCTACATCCGTTGGGAGGTGTAATTCCATAGAAATTTCAAATTTACTTAAAGAAATTGACTCCAGATCTGTTTGAAATTCTGGCTTTTCTCCTACTTCTACTAGACTTGCTCTGTCATCTTCCGCATGAATCAAAATCAAATCATCTTCGGGTGAAAAAATCTCAAAAGCGTAGCCATTTTTACCTTTATATAATTGATGAATCGAATCTGTTTTAGCTAATAAGGCCTCGATTTCTAAGGGATTTTCTACCTTGACAATCAATCTAGCTAGTTTTTTTCTTCCCTCTACCTTACGAGTGCGCATACTTGGAGCTTCTTCTAAAACCAGCTTTTCTAGACCTGTTTGATCACCTAGTGACAGAAAGGCTGACTCTTCTAACAAGGCCTTCATGCCAAGGGTTTCTATATAAAATGTTTCATTTAATTTTCTATTATTAACTTTTAAAGTAGGAATAATCCGTACAATCTGATTTACATTCATAAATTCCTCCAACTCTTTTATTTTAAAGGATTTTAGAATTTTTTACAAGAAATTATGCTCAGATTTAGCTTTTTTTCGTAAAATTTCATCTAAAAAACCGAGGATTTCCTCGGTTTCAATTTCTTATAGGTAAAGGAATTTGAAGATAGCTACTGCGGCAATTGCTGCTGCGATCGGTGCTACTACTGGTACCCAAGAGTACCACCATTTTGAATCACCTTTGTGCTCACCAAGAACTGATTTTGGAAGGAAAGCATGAAGGAGACGTGGTCCCAAGTCACGGGCTGGGTTCAAGGCAGGTCCTGTAGGTCCACCAAGTGATGTTACCAAGGCCATAACTAGGAAACCTACTGCCAAGTGAGCAATTCCAAGACCAGATGTCATAAATGGTGCTACTTGTTCTTTAGCTTGGTCAAGTGCTGCTGTTACTTGTTCTTGAGGAATGGTTTGACCTTGAGTAGTTGCTTGTGCAACTTGAGCATTAATAGCCGCTTGTGCTTTTGATACTAGTTCAGCACCAAAGAAGTTTTTAGTCATTCCAAGAGCTGCAAAGAAAAGAACAAATGAACCAACAAACTCATTTACAAAACCATTAACAGTTGCTGCAAAATGTGATTCTTTTGTACCATTATCCAAACTTGAAATTGTTGAGAAAGTACCCAAGATGTTGTTTGGATTTTCAGTTTTCAAGTAGTATGGGCGGTGTGTTGCCACAACCAAGGCTTGACCAAAGATAGCACCCAAAACTTGTGCAAGGATATAAGGCGCTACCTGTGCCCAAGGGAAGAGACCGCTGATTGCAAGTCCAAGAGTGAAGGCTGGGTTGATGTGGTTACCTGATACGTTACCAAACATCAAAGCTGGAATCATAACCCCCATACCGTAACCAACAGCGATAACGAGCCAGCCACTTTGGTGACCTTTCGTACCTTTAAGTTCAACGTTAGCAACTGCACCATTACCAAGAATGATCAAAATAGCAGTTCCCAAGAATTCAGTGGCATATTTAATTGCCCATGTAAAATCCATTTGATAGATTCTCCTTAAAATTTTTTAGACAATCCTTATTCTATCAATTTTTATATCTTTTAGCAATATGTTTTCTAAAAGAATATATGAGAAAGCGGTTTTATTTCTTATAAAAAACAAAAGGATTAAGGGAGTAATTTTCCTTAATCCGAAAGTTCTTATTCTTGACGTTGTCCGAAATCTGCAATCATTTGCTCCATTTCTTGTCGACTCGGAGTTGTCAGCATATACAGGTAATCCCCTTGAAGTTCCGCAAAGGCTGCAGGCATGATTTTTTTAACCTTGAACTGATGACTGTATTTGGCAAGCAAGTCCTCCTCAGAATAGACATAGTGAGCATTCGCACGACGGGATGTAGCTAAACAAAACTGAGGTTCAAATTCTGACGCTGGGAACTCTTCTCCTGCGACAATAGCTGCATATCCACGATAGAGGTCCAAGGAATGAGCAAAGTTATAAACATCAATGGTAAAACCACCTGCAGGACGGTTATTGTACTCAATAGCAATGTAGTCGTCCCCTTCGCGGAAAAACTCAATATGGAAGAACCGTTCTTTCATACCAAATTCTTTGACAATTGCCTCACCATATTTACGTAATTTAGGATCCATATCCTTGAGAACGTAATAAGAATTGTCCATCTTGTAAATCATGAGATCAAGCGGTGTATAGGCGTAGTCAAAGGTCGTTGAGAAGACAATCTTTCCATCCTTATCCACTAAACCATCAAAGGTGCAAATTTCGCTGGAAGTGACAAATTTTTCAAAGAAATAAACGGTCGAATGGTCCCATTCTTGCTTGAAGTGATTGATATCGTCTTCTGTTTCAAGCTTAAAGGTGGCGGCTGCTCCCACTCCATTGTCAGGTTTTGCAATCATTGGAAGGCCGATTTCATTCACAGCTTGATCCACATCTGCTTCCGTCTTGATAACAGCTCCAGGTACCACGGGGACACCTGCTTTTTTGAACAATTTCTTCATTTCAGACTTAAATTTAGTCTTTTTGAGGTCTTCTGGTTTGGCACCAAAGACATTAAATTGTTCTCTGAGTGTTGCATCCAGCTCAAGCCAGTATTCATTATGGGACTCGATGCGATCGATAGGACCATGCTTGTAGAAAAGAAATGCAACTGCACGCTTGACTTCGTCTACATTTTCAAGATTATCAACACGGAAATACTCAGTCAGGCTAATGCGTAAGGGCTCATCCAATTGCTCGTAAGGTTCTTGGCCAATTCCCAAGACTGTGATGCCTTTATTAGCTAGTTCAATAGTAAACTGTTGAAAGTTTTGCGGATAGTAGGGAGAAATAACAAGGTAATTCATAGGTCACTCCTTTTATAAATAGAGATTGCCGAGGAAATAAGGCATTTGTTTGCGCCACCATTCCCAGTCGTGGGCGACATCGTGTCCCCATTCAGCAAACCAGGCTGGAATTTGTTTCTGGTCAAAGGCTTCTTTAAGCTTGTAAAAGGATGGTAGACCGTCTTGTTCCCAGGCACCAAGACCCGTACACAGCACAATCTCTGCCTGACGATAACGGTCAATAAACCAGCCGTCGTTCTGGTTCCAGATATAATCTACTGGCGAGTTTTGGTAAATAGCATCGTCATTGTAGTAATCGCCGACAAAGAAACGTGCATCGTAAACACCACTAAGAGCAATCACCTTTGTAAAAACATCTGGATGCTGGAGAAAAAAGTTGACTGCATGGTAGGCGCCCATGGAGCAACCTGTCGTCATCATGCCATCAAACCAACCTGTCTTATGCTTGATAAAAGGAATGGCCTCCTCAATCACATAGCGCTCATAGGCACGATGCATCTCCGCCTGATCGTGACCGTTTTTCCAAGTGGCCAACCAGCTCTCACTGTCTACACTGGATAGGGTAAAGAACTGGACACGACCTTCCTCTATAAAGGAAGCACAGGCATCAATCATGCCAAAATCATAGTATTCGTTGTGACTACCACCTGATGAAGCAAAAACCACAACTGGAATCCCAGCATGACCATAACGGTTAAGGTACATTTCACGGTTAAGGTTGCCACTCCAGTGGCTAAGATGTTCAATATGCATATTTTCTCCTTTCTTACTTTACCAGTTTTCTGCAAAAAATCTCAGACAGTCTGGTAAATTTTCAGACCAAGGGATTTCACTATGGATGGCACCAGACTGAACTTTTAAGACAAGATTATCCAAATGAACTCCCCCTGCTATCAAATCATGGTAATAGCGAAGAGACGAATCGATATAGGCTTGTTTGATATTACCAGCCATCAGGGTCTTGTCCGTATCATCTGCTTCTTCTGTTCCAACATAGATAAAGATACGCTGGTCAGGCGATAGTTTCTTGCGCTCGATATAGCGATTAAAAGCTTCTTGATGGAGCCAGTTAGCAGATGAAAAGACACCTAGACAACCAATTTGATTTTGGTATTCCAAACCGATAAACTGGGTAATATTCCCTCCTAATGAGGAACCAATCATGGCTGTATGCTGGCGGTCTGCTTTTGTACGATAAGTTTCATCGATAAAAGGCTTGACCACCTCCATGACAAACTCGGCATACTCCACACCCTTACCGCCAAACTGCTGCCCTGGGATAGGAGATTCTTGGAACTTCCAAGCCGCATACTCATTCATCCGCCCCATACCATCATTGTCAATGGCAACGACAATCATGCGACTGATGTCAGGATTACGCTTAATAGCTGGGATAATCTTCCATGAATGGCCAATGAAGGACTCTTTACTATAAAAAACATTTTGCCCGTCATGAAAGTAAACAACAGGATAGGAACGATCCGTGTCTTTCTCGTAATCTTTAGGCAGAAGAACACGTACACGGCGTTCCTTACCTGTATAAGGAACCTTGAGTTTGTGTTCTTTCATTTTTAAATAAAAGTAGGATTGATTCATTGTCAGAAAACTCTCTATATTCAAAATTTTATTTTATTATATCACAATTATAGAAAAAAAGTTAGTTTTGCTTCCATTTTTGGAATTAAAAACTAACTTTTTCATTTATTTTTCTAAATTCTTCTGGATTTTCTGATTAGAGCAAATTATCAATCAAGTCATCCACTTCATCTTTTTCAGCCTGCGGTGTAATCTCAGTAATCATGATTCCAGCCACAGCTCGCTCTACTAATCCTTCAACATCCATACGCGCTTCGTACTGCTCCGCATTCTTAATCTTAGGATTTGTTTTCGGACGATCTGGCGCAAAAATGGTACAACAGTCTTCAAAAGGCTGGATAGAAATTTCAAAGGTGTCAATTTCCTGAGCAATGTCAATAATTTCCAACTTATCCATTGTCACAACTGGACGGATGATGGGAGTGTTGGTAACCGCATTGATAGCCTGCATGCTCTCCAAGGTTTGGCTGGCTACTTGACCTAGGCTTTCCCCATTTATGATAACTAAACCATTTCGTACCTCACGAATACGATCTGTAATCCGCATCATAAAGCGACGAGTTAGAGTCATTAAGTAAGCTTCGGGCGCTTTGGCCTTGATTTCCTCTTGAATCTCTGTAAAAGGAACTTCGATAAACTGGATATTTCCACCAAACTTGGTCAATTTACGGGTCAAATCTTGGGCTTTCTTGAGAGCGCCTGGACTAGTATAAGGTGGGCTGGCAAAGTGAACGGCCTCTATATCTACCCCTCGTTTAAGCGCTAGATAGCCAGCTACAGGGGAATCGATTCCTCCTGACAACATGAGCATGCCTTTACCTGAAGTTCCAACTGGCAAACCACCAGCCCCACGAATGGTTTCATAAGAAAGATAGGCTGCTTCTTCACGTATCTCCACCTGAAGATTGATGTCAGGACTTTTCATTTGAGCTTGCACATTTGGAATAGCTTCAAAAACAGCACCTCCAAGGGTTTGATTGAGTTCACGACTATCCAACTCAAAGTTGTGGTCGCTACGCTTGCTAGAAATTTTAAAGGTCATGCCATCCTTGTAGATGTCCTGCATAATCTCTTGGACAGAAGACTTCAGAACTTCTACAGATTTTTCAACCTTATAAACAGGGGAAAAGTTTTGAATTCCAAAAACTTGTTTAAGCGATTCTGCTACTGCTGTATAATCTGCTCCATTGAGGTAAGCGTGGGCACGGTCACGATCTGCCGTTACCTTAACTTGGGGATAGATAGACAAAACGTCTGAAATATTATTGCGAAGTTTATTGATGAAACGCATACGGTTTTTGCCCTTGGTTGACAGCTCACCGTAGCGAATCATAATTTCTGAATACTGCATGAATGCTCCTATCTTACTTTTCTAGTTTGATTGTAAATCAATTTTAACTTGGTCAAGAACTGCTCGACCTGACTCATATCATTTTCAAGGTCTAGGCTAAGACGCACAGCTGACTGAGCCTTATCTTTATCTACTCCCATGGCAATCAGGGTTCCGGCTGGTTTCCCTGCCTTGGACGAACAAGCAGAGGTCGTTGAGATAAAAATATCATAGTCTTCAAAGGCGTGAACGATGACTTCACCACGAACACCCTTGATTCCAAAAGTCAGAATATGAGGGGCAAAGTCTTCCTCATCTGAAAAGACAGAAATATCTGGATAGTCCAGAAGTGCTTGGCGAATCACTGCCTTCATCTGACCAGTCTTGCTAGTAAAGATATCTAGCTTTTCCATAGACAAGCGGAGAGCCTTGGCTGTCGCTGCAATTCCTGCCACATTTTCAGTTGTCGAACGGTAATCACGTTCCTGACCACCACCTGTTAAAAGAGGCGTAATCTTCTTGCCAGACTTGATATAGACAAATCCAACACCTCGAACTCCGTGAAACTTGTGACTAGAGAAAGTCGCAAAATCCACTCGTTCTGTCAGATACTTTTCAGTCGGAATCTTGGCAAGTGCCTGAACCGCATCAACGTGGAAGGAAATAGTTGGCTTGTCTGCCAATAGTTCTGAAATAGCTTGAATAGGTTGAATCGAGCCGATTTCATTGTTCACAGCCATGACGGAAACGAGGGTCGTATCAGGTCTTATCAAATCTGATAACGCTTCAACATCTACAAATCCTTTGTTATCAACTGGAGCAAAATCTACTTCAAATCCTTGACTTTTCAACCAAAGGGCTGACTCTTTGACTGCCGGATGTTCAATGGCTGATACAATGATGTGCTTTCCAAACTGAGCCTTTTCAAAGGCCACACCCTTGATAACCCAGTTATCTCCTTCTGTCCCACCAGAAGTAAAGAAGATTTCCTCACTTTTCTTACCGATTAAATCTGCAATTTGCTGACGAGAAGCATCTAAGATTCGTGTTGCCTGATCTCCCAAACGATGGAGACTAGATGGATTTCCTAAAATTTTTGAAGCGACCTGCATATAGGTTTCAAGTGCTTCAGGATAGGGCTTGGTCGTCGCCGAATTATCAAAGTAAATCATATTTTCTCACGCTTTCTAAAATCACTCCCTCTATTGTATCATGAAACGGAGCCTGCGACAAGAAAGGGCAATTTCTCTTTTTTTAAGATTTTTTTAAAGAAATGCGGTATAATAAATTTTAATTAAAGGAGAGAATATATGTCTAATTATCGTAGAACTTCAAAACCAAAAACAGAACACATCAAAAAAGGCTTTACAGTCTTTCAAAAAATCGTTGCGACTATCGCTAGTATCCTTGGCTTGATTACCGCAAGTATCACGATCATGAACGCCTTGGACAATAATAAAAATACTAAAAAAGAACCTACGACAAGCCAGACGACAACCATTGTCAAAGAAATTCAAAAGGAAGTCCCTAAGGAAAACACCAGTCCCAATAAGGAAACTAACACTACCCAAGAAAAAACACAACAAGAAGAAACGCCAAAATCTAGCGTCAAGGAAGAGAAAAAGGAAGAGCAGAAAACATCAACTCAAGATTCTTCTACTCCTGCTCCTAGTCCAAGTAAACCTGCCGCTGAAAATGAAAAACAGTCCAATAATACACCAACTTCGGAAAATAAAACTAATCAATAATCACTAAAATAGCTTCCCTCCAAACTTGGAAAGAAGCTATTTTTTTATTGTTGTAAAACTTTTCTTGGTTTGGTACCTTCAGCTGGACCAATGACACCTGCCATCTCAAGCTCTTCCATGAGACGTGTCGCACGGTTAAATCCAACTGACAAACGACGCTGAATCATGGATGCGCTGGCTTTCTGGGTCTCAATGACTAGAGCTTTGGCTTCTTCAAAAAGCGGATCACCACCAGATTCACCATCTGAAAATTCACCTTCATTTTCAGAAACCTCACCTGGATCAAAACTCTCATCGTAGTCCGCATCTGCCTGAGCCTTAATGAAGTTTACGATACGTTCGACATCATCATCCGAGATAAAGGAGCCTTGGAGACGAACTGGATGATTTTCATCAATTGGTTTAAAGAGCATATCTCCACGTCCAAGCAGTTTCTCAGCTCCATTTTCATCTAAAATAGTACGGGAGTCTGTTCCTGATGAAACTGCGAAAGCGACACGAGATGGGACATTGGCCTTGATTAGACCAGAAATGACATCAACGGATGGACGCTGGGTTGCAAGAATCATGTGGATACCGGCAGCACGCGCCTTCTGCCCAAGACGAATAATGGCATCTTCCACTTCCTTGCTGGCCACCATCATAAGGTCAGCCAACTCATCCACAATCACGACAATGAGCGGTAGCGGAATTTGCTTGTACTCAGACTGGGCATTGAACTCTTCTACCTTGGCATTAAAGCCTGCAATATTACGAACTCCTACCTTTGCAAAGAGTTCATAACGATTTTCCATCTCATCCACAACCTTTTGCAGGGCTTTGCTAGCCTTACGTGGATTGGTCACGACTGGAATCAAGAGGTGGGGAATATCATTGTAAACAGATAACTCAACCATCTTGGGATCGACCATCATAAATTTAACTTGGTCAGGTCTCGCCTTCATGAGGATGCTAGCGATAATGCCGTTAACGGCGACCGACTTACCTGAACCCGTTGAACCTGCGACTAGCAAGTGGGGCATTTTAGAAAGATCAAATGCTCTTGCAGTGCCATTAACAGCCTTCCCTAAAGGAATTTCCAAGAGATTTTCAGCTTTCGTTTGAGATTGTTCCCATAGTTCGCGGAAAGAAACTGTCGCAATCTCAGAGTTGGGAACCTCAATCCCGACTAAGGATTTACCAGGTATTGGAGCCTCAATCCGGACATCCTTGGCTGCCAAGGCTAGAGCGAGGTCATCTGCTAGATTGGAAATGCGGTTAACCCGTACACCGACTGCTGGCTTGACTTCATACTTGGTCACTGACGGCCCAATTTCAGCCCGTTCAACTGTTACCTTGATACCAAAACTAGCAAAAGTTTCTTCTAGGATTTTGATGTTTTCTCGAACAATCTTCTTCTCTTTCGACTGGTCTTTTGGTTTATCTGGGGCAAAGAGTTGTAAGCTTGGAAGTTTGTACTCAAGAGCCTCCTTGGCTGAAAAATCGACCTGAACATCTTCATCATCAGAGCCATCTTCCTGTTCAGCGAATTCAAGTTCAGCTTGAGGCAAGATGATTTCTGGTTCCACCCACTCTTCTTCTGGAACAGGAGGAACGTCAAGCACAACATCATCAGTCAGAATTTCACCCGTTTCCATATCAACAGGAGGCAAATCGAGTAAGGCCTTTTCAGCTGCTTCTTTTTTTAATTTAGCTTCTTCCTCAGCTTTTTGACGAGCTTTTTCTTCTTGTTTAACAAAGCGTTCCTCTTTTCGACGCTCATGCCCTTCCCACCATTTGGCAAAGCCTCTACTGAAAAATTCAGCAATATCGTAAACAGACCAAGGACTGACTAGGAGAGCACCCACTAAAATCAAGATAGAACCAATAAAGTAAGTACCGATATTTGAGAAGAGAAAGGCTGTTGGCACATAGAGTCCAACACCAATCAAGCCACCTCCAGCAAAACTGGTCGTTCGAAAACCAGTCAAATCCGTCACAACCTGAGCCATGGTTCCTTTTAGAACGGACTTGTCCAAACCATATTTCCAAACTAAGTAGGCCTCAAAAATCAAGAGCAAACCTGCAAATATGGTGAAAAAGCCAGATAGGAGCCCTTCCTGTTTTCGTATCCACTTGAAAAAGAAGAGGTAGAGCAGGATACCAAATATTGCCAGATAAGCTAGGCTACCCACTAGCAAGCGAATTAAATTGTAAAGGGTTATACCTGCAGCCCCTAATTTGAAGGCTGCGAAAATCAATAAAAGGGCGATTCCTAACGAAATCAACATTCGTTGAATCGCTTCTTTTCTTTCGAGTTCTGCTTTAGACGGTCTCCGTCTTGTTTTACTTGTATTCTTGTTTGCCATTCTTCTATTATACCATATTTCACAGGCATTTCGGAAAGAGAAAAAGACTGCACCAAACGG
>NZ_JBKOTV010000021.1:0-15926 GCF_049738055.1 Streptococcus sp. CL6.22
CAACCTTAGTTGTAGTGCCCTGCACATTGGTTCGTCTTGTTCAGTTTTCAAAGGTCTTTGTCACTTACTTCTCTCAAGTGACAACTATATTAGTATATCACAGGCGCTTTCGCTTGTCAACACTTTTTTGAAATTTTTTTGAAACTTTTTTTCATCAAGTGCTTCAACCGCAACATACCATAGTCCGTACGGGATTCGAACCCGTGTTACCGCCGTGAAAAGGCGGTGTCTTAACCCCTTGACCAACGGACCAGAGTTGTTATTTTCAACTCTTACTATTATACAGACTTTTTCTGACTTGTCAACTACTTTTTCTGTTTTTTTCAAATTAAGTAAAAAGAGCCAGAATTATACTGACTCTTCTATTGATTATTAAACTTAGAAGCACGTTCTTCTCCCCACCAATATGGGATTAGTTCTGCGACTTTCACTGTCTTTCTTGTATTGTAGTCCATCATGAATTCTGCTTCTTTATTTTCAACGTTCAACTCTAAGAGGAACTCTCTGCATGCGCCACAAGGCATACCCGAACTTCCACCATAAGGTGGTTGCTCTCGAAAGGCTAAGACTTTTTTAACCTTAGTTTGTCCCGAGAATTGGTACATATTGAAGAGTGCTGCCCGCTCTGCGCAGAGATGGAAAACACCACATGTTCCCTCCATACAGAATCCTGTAAATATTTGTTCATCTTCTGCTTCTACTGCGGCAACGACATGATTAGCATAAACAAAATCAGATACTTCATGTGGATTATACAATTTCTGTGCTTCTTCGTACATCTTTTCCCAGATGTCCATTATTGTACCCTTCTTACTTAGAGATTTCCTTTAACATATTTTCGATATGCTGGATTGATTTTTCACGTCCAAGCAAGAAAATTGTATCTGGTAATTCTGGTCCATGCATTTCACCTGAAACTGCGATACGAATAGGCATAAAAAGATTTTTTCCTTTAATACCTGTTTCTTTTTGAACAGCTTTGATTTGTGGGAAGATATTCTCTGTTACAAATTCATCATCTGTCATCGCTTCAAGTTTTGCTTTGAAGGCTTCAAGAACTGTTGGGACTGTTTCCCCCGCCATGACTTCGCGCTCTGCTTCTGTCAATTCTGGGAAATCTGAGAAGAAGAGATCTGTCAATGGGATAATCTCATCTACTGATTTCATTTGTGGTTTATAGAGCTCAACTAATTTTTCAGCCTTGTCAGTCAATCGACCTGCTTCTTCTAGGAATGGTTTTGCCATTTCAAAGATAGTTTCTAAATCTGCATTCTTGATATAGTCATTGCTCATCCAGTCCAGTTTTTTCTGGTCAAAGGCTGCTGGAGACTTGCTGAGTCGGTTTTCATCGAAAAGTTTAATGAGTTCTTCACGAGAGAAGATTTCATCTTCGCCACCTGGGTTCCAACCAAGAAGAGCAATAAAGTTAAAGACTGCTTCTGGAAGGTAACCTTTCTTTCGGTAATCTTCGATAAATTGAAGTGTATTAGTATCACGTTTAGACAATTTTTTCCCAGTTTCAGAGTTGATAATCAAGGTCATATGACCGAACTCTGGAGCTTCCCAACCAAGTGCTTCATAGACCATAAGCTGTTTTGGTGTATTAGCAATGTGGTCATCTCCACGGATTACGTGAGAAATTTGCATATCATGGTCATCGATGACAACGGCAAAGTTGTAAGTTGGGTAACCGTCTTTCTTTTGGATAACCCAGTCACCACCAATATTGCCACCTTCAAATTCGATATCACCTTTAACCATATCATGCCACTTGTAGATACCTGACTCATTGACCGCCAAACGAACTGTTGGAATGATACCAGCTGCTTCACGTTCTGCGATGTAAGCTGCTTTTTCTTCTTCACTCATACCAAGGTATTCGTTAATGTAGCGAGGTGTTTCACCAGCTGCTTCTTGGCGTTCGCGTTCAGTTGCCAACTCTTCTTCTGTAACGTAAGATTTGTAGGCTTTTCCTTCAACTAGCAATTGATCGATGAATTTTTGATACAAGTCCAAACGCTCAGACTGGCGGTAATTTTCATGTGTTTCTGGGCTTTCATCCCAATCCATACCTAACCAACGAAGGTTTTCAAGTTGTGAACGTTCACCATCTTCGACATGGCGTTTACGGTCAGTATCTTCGATACGGATAATAAAAGTTCCACCGTGATGACGTGCATAAAGGTAGTTGAACAATGCTGTACGGGCATTTCCGATGTGTAGTAGTCCTGTTGGACTTGGTGCGTAACGTACGCGAATATCTTTTGACATAGTTTCTCCTATAAAGTCTCTAGGCGTCTGCCTTTTTGCTCTCTATATTATATCACAAGTCTTGGCTGAGGCCAATTTCTATGGATAAAGAGAGTAAAAAGAGTGGACAAGCCACTCTTTTCTTCTATTATAGACGTGCGTTAAGTTCTTTGCTCAATTCTTCAAATCCTGGTTTTCCAAGAAGGGCAAACATGTTACGTTTGTAAGCTTCAACACCTGGTTGGTCAAATGGGTTGATAGCATTCAAGTAACCTGAAAGAGCGATAGCCAATTCGAAGAAGTAGATTGTGTAACCAAGAGTGAAAGCATCTTGCTCTGGAAGAGTCACGTACATGTTTGGTACATCACCGTCTGTGTGGGCAAGAAGAACACCGTCAGTTGCTTTTTTGTTTACAAAGTCAACGTCTTTTCCTTGAAGGTAACCAAGTCCATCAAGGTCTTCTTCCAAGCTAGGGATAATCACGTTTTTACGAGGTTTGTCAACACGGACAACTGTTTCAAACATGATACGAGTTCCTTCTTGGATAAATTGACCAAGTGAGTGCAAGTCAGTTGAGAAGTTGGCTGAAGTTGGGTAGATACCTTTTTGGTCTTTTCCTTCTGATTCACCAGCCAATTGTTTCCACCATTCTGAGAAGTATTGAAGTGATGGCTCGTAGTTTACCAAGATCTCAGTTGCATAGCCTTTACGGTAAAGGATGTTACGAACTGCTGCGTATTGGTAAGCTTCGTTTTCAGAGATTTTATCTGAAGTGTAGTCTTTGCGAGCTGCATTCGCACCTTCCATAAGGGCTTTGATGTCAGCTCCTGATGCTGCGATTGGAAGCAAACCAACGGCTGTCAATACTGAGAAGCGTCCACCGATATCATCTGGAACAACAAATGTTTCCCAACCGTTAGCATCTGCTTCAACCTTAACAGCACCTTTTTGGCGGTCAGTTGTTGCATAGATACGTTTGTTTGCTTCTTCTTGACCGTATTTCTTAACCAAAAGTTCTTTGAAGACACGGAAAGCGATAGCTGGTTCAGTTGTTGTACCTGATTTAGAAATCACGTTTACCGAGAAGTCTTTGTCTGCAACATACTCTACCAAGTCAGCAAGGTAAGTAGATGAGATTGAGTTTCCTGCGTAAAGGATTTGTGGAGCCTTGCGTTCTTCTTTTGTTTGCAAGTTTGCAAAGTGGTGGTTCAAGAAGTCGATTGCTGCTTTCGCACCAAGGTAAGATCCACCGATACCGATTACAACCAAAACATCGCTGTCTGATTTGATTTGCTCAGCAGCTTTCAAGATGCGGTCAAATTCTTCGCGGTCATAGTTTTCAGGAAGGTCCAACCATCCCAAGAAGTCGCTACCAGCACCAGTTCCTTTACGGATCAATTTATCTGCTGCTGTTACTTGTGATTGCATGTATTCCACTTCATGTGGTGCAACAAATTTGTCTAAAACTTTTGAATAATCAAATTTAATATGTGACATGTTATTCCTCCAATATTTCTTCTTTTCTATCATAACGCTTACCTTCGTTTTTTTCAAGTTTTTTTGTCGAATTTCTCCATTTTTTATCAGAATTCAAACGTTTGCGTAAAAATCCCACATTCCAAAAATTTTGAAAAAATAAAATAAAGAACGACCAGATGTCCCAGTCGTTACAGTTCATTCAATAAATACTCAAATAATTCTAAATTGCCATCTTCTTCATTAACCAGAAACTCTGGATGCCACTGCAAACCGATAATGCGGTGCTCGTCGATAGACTCAATCGCTTCAATAGTTTGGTCTCTTGGATCAATAGCAGTTACACGAAAATTAGGTGCCAAATCTTTAATGCTTTGACGATGGACAGAGTTGACCTGACTTTCTTTCCCAAATAGCTTAGCCACCACGCTTCCCTCCACTGTCTCAATAGAGTGAGATGTTCCGAAAGGTAATCCTTGCCAGTGACCTTCGATTTCTTGATTGAGGGTTCCACCAAAGGCAACATTGACAAGTTGAACACCACGACAGATTGCCATAATTGGTTTATTCTGACGAAGCGCTTCTTTCAAGAGTGCCAATTCAAATTCGTCACGGACCAGATTATAATCATCGCTCTCGATGGTCTTTTTCTCTCCATAAAACTGAGGATGGACATTTTGACCGCCTGTCAAAATAAGCTTGTCAATCATTTCCACATAATCGCGTACAACTGACCCATCACCAACAGGAATGACTAAAGGGAGACCACCGACTTGACGAATGCTCTCTGCGAATCTACAAGATACAGATGAATGAATGTTTTTGCCCTCTGCGTCTACGGGACATAGATTTGCAGCAACTCCTACAACCGTTCTAGCCATGATGCCTCTCCTTTCGAATGTTAACGATAGTCTTATCATATCACTCAAAATGACTTTCGTCTAATATGTTTTTTTTAAGGCTGTGATAAATATTTTTTATGGACAAGAAAAAGCTGCCCAAGGGGACAACTTTTTTCTTATTCAAAAACAAATTGATTGTGATAGAGTTCTGAATAGAAGCCACCCAGTTTCAAGAGTTCATGGTGGCTACCGCGTTCAATGACTTCTCCATCTTTAAGGACAATAATCTGGTCTGCATTGAGGATAGTCTTCAAACGATGGGCAATGACGAAACTAGTTCTGCCTGCTACAACCGCCTCCATGGCATGCTGAATCTTGCTTTCTGTCACAGTATCTACGTTCGAAGTGGCTTCATCGAGAATGAGAACCTCTGGATCTGTCATCAGGGTTCGAGCGATAGAAATCAATTGCTTTTGTCCTGTCGAGAAGATGCTCTGGTCATCATCTATAAGAGTATCGTACTTATCAGGCAAGCTTTCGATGTAGTCGTGAATGTGGGTTGCCTTGGCTGCTACCTCAACCATTTCTTGACTAGCATCTGGCACACCGAAACGGATATTGTCTCGAATCGTTCCGCTAAATAAGACCGAATCCTGCAAAACAATTCCCACCTTGCTTCTGAGACTATCCAAGTCATAGTCACGGATGTCTTTCCCATCAAAATAAATACCACCAGCATCAACATCATAAAAGCGATTGATGAGGTTCATAATAGTCGTTTTCCCTGAACCTGTCGGACCAACAACCGCTGTCATCTGGCCTTTAGGGGCAGAAATGCTGACATCTTTCAAAATAGGTTTATCAGGCAAGTATGAAAAATCAATATGACTAATTTCAACACCTTCTTGCAACTGAGTAAAGATCGGCGCCTTTTCAGGTCGGATTTCTTCCTCTGCGTCAAACATTTCCTGAATCCGTTCAGCACCTGTAAAGGCCAACTGAAGACTTCCCCAACTAGCTGCAACTTGGATAATAGGCTGGTAGTACTGCTGTGAAAATTGGGCAAACATAACAATCAAACCTAGGGCTGTACTGGTTTCAATAGACTTATCATTCAAAAGTACAGCTGAACCAGCAAAGATGACGACGGCTGTATTAACCAGACTCATCCCATTCATGACAGGGAAAAGAATTCCTGAGAACATTCTTCCTTTAAAGGTTGCCTTGCGTACGCGCTCATTTTGTTCAAGAAATCCTGCCATCATATCCTCTTGAATCCCTTGAACAATGACAGCTTTTTGACCTGAGATACTCTCATCCATATAGGCGTTGAGTTTCCCTACCTCTTTCTGCTGGAGATTGGTGTATTTGCGTGCCATTTTTACGATGAAAATCAGCATGAGGAAGGCTATTGGTGTGCTGGCAATGGTGATGAGAGCCAGCGTCACATTCCTCGAAAACATGACAAGAATCAGACCGATATATAAAACAATATTGCTCATGACCTGAATCAAGCTTTCGTTAAAGGCTTGGAGGATATTATCCAAATCACTGGTAAAACGAGACAGGATATCTCCATCTTGTCGGCGGTCAAAGAAAGAAACCGTCAAGCGAGCAAGCTTACCGAAGAGGCCTTTGCGCATCTCGTTAGTCGACTCTGCAATCACGCGCGTCATGAGACACATGTATATGACACTAGAGATAAAGAGAACCAAAACCAGCAGACCAAGATTGACCATGATTCCTGATAGGCTTTGCCAAACAAGTTCTGGATTGCCATTTTGATAAGCTTGAACTAAATTAGCTAGCTGCGTCACTGCTTGTCCAGAAAAGACCGGAAAAAGGGCTTGGGCAAGAGTTGCCAGAACAATCATCAGGATAACAACTACAAATGATAGCTTATAGACTTTAAAATAATTCCAAAAAAATTGAACTGTCTTCATTTTACTCCTCCTTTCCTTTCTGTGTTTCGTAGATTTCACGGTAAACGGAATTGTTGGCAACCAAGTCTGCATGCGTACCTTGACCAATCAATCGTCCTTGATCCAGTACTAAGATTTTATCTGCATGAACAACCGAGCTAATCTTTTGAGCGATGATAATGGTTGTCGTTCCCTTCAAGTCCTTATTCAAGGCTTCCTGAACCAGGCGCTCTGACTTGGCATCCAAGGCTGAGGTCGAATCGTCAAAAATCAGAATACGTGGATTGCTGACAATTCCACGGGCAATCGACATCCTTTGTTTTTGCCCACCTGAAAAGTTGGTTCCCCTTTCTTCAACTGGACTTTCAAAGGTTTTCTCCATACGATGAATGAATTCACTGGCTTGAGCAATATTGGCTGCGCGCTCCATTTCAAATAAAGTAGCATCTCCCTTACCCTGTCTCAAGTTATCTGCAATCGTTCCACTAAAGAGAATGGCACGTTGGAGAACGATAGAAACTGTTTTACGCAGGGTTCCTTCACTCACTTCTCGAATATCCTTGCCTCCAATTTTGATAGCACCCTCCTGTGGGTCAAAGAGACGTGGAATCAATTGAGCCAAGGTTGATTTTCCTGCACCAGTCGCTCCAACGACACCAACCATTTGTCCAGGTTCGACAGTAAAGCTCACATCTTTCAACATCGGTTCCTTATCCATTGGATAGGTAAAGGTCACATTTTCAAAGCTAAGACTTCCGACCAAGTCTTCATCTGGGACATCCTTGAAGGTCATGGCTGGCTCTGCGTCAAGAATTTCTCGAATACGACGCATAGAAATCATAGCACGACTGACAGAATTTCCCAAAAATCCAACCATAATAATAGTAAAGATAATCTGGCTTAGGTAATTAACAAAGGAAGCAATGGAGCCAACAACCGATGGATCCGATTGAACCATCCCTGCAACTAGCCAAATAGAGAGGAAAACCGCCCCATAACCGACCAACATCATGACAGGTTCCACTACTGAAAAGGCATATCCGATGTAAAGGTTTTGACCGAGAAGCTCGTCTGAAACCTCCGTAAACTTAGCAAACTGCTCTTTTTCTTGGACAAAGGACTTGACCACACGAACACCGCGTAGATTTTCCTTGGCAATGGCATTGATGCGCTCAAGAAGTGTTTGAAACTTGGCAAAACGAGGCCCCATCATTCCCATCATGACAGCTGTCAAGCCAAAAATCAAGATTACCATTAGAACAATCACCCACCACAGAGAGGGTAAGGTTTGAACCGCCAGGATAAACGAACCGATGAACAAAAGGGGAAGTCTGAAAAGAATTTGGAAGGTCATCATGACGACGTTCTGAATCTGGTTGATATCATTTGTCATGCGAACGACTAGATTTCCCGCATTAAATTGTTCAATATTGGCATAAGAAAAGGTTTGGATTTTACGGAAGGCTTCCTCCCGAAGGTCAGATGAAACTCCTTGGGCAATATAGGCTGCGAGGACAACATTGAGCCCACCAGCAACCAGACCGACCAAGGCCACACCAATCAACCAAGCCCCGATACTATAAATAGCTTCATAGTTCCCAGCAAGGAGGGCATCTAACACTTCCTGCAGATAACGCGGCTGCAGAAGTGAACTAGCAACCATCAAGCCTGTCATCAGGAGCGAAGCCAAGGCCTGCCACTTATAGGTTTTTATTTTCTGAATCAGCATACTTTCTCCTTAAAAAATAGACAAAAGGGAGCGACAATGTGTCAGCTCCTTCTCATTCTGTTTGTGTGATGTTATTCTAGCAAAAAAGTGGGAACTTGTCAAAGAAGTCTCCTTGATATAGCTATAATGACTGGCAAGTCTTGACTTTATAATTTTTGTTTTAACTCGACCAAGACATTCATAGCCTGCATAGGTGTCATGTTATAAACATCTAGTTTAGACAATTCTGCTAGGACAGGATGTTCTTCAGTCGTATCAAAGAGTGAAATCTGTTCAGTGACGGCACTTGTTTGTCTCATGGGAGCAGGACTTTCTGTTCCTTGACTCTCTAGCTGAGTCAAAATCTTATCCGCCCTTGCTAAAAGGTCTGCTGGCAAGCCAGCAATCTTGGCAACATGGATACCGTAGGATTTATCAGCTGGTCCTGGTTCAATCTTGTGAAGGAAGGTGACCTGCCCATCCTGCTCCAAGGTTGCCACGTGGACATTGACCAAGTGTTGTAAACTAGACTCCAGACTAGTCAACTCATGGTAGTGGGTCGCAAAGAGGGTCTTAGCTCCGATGTGCTCATGGATGTATTCGATGATGGACTGAGCAAGAGCCATCCCGTCATAAGTTGCAGTTCCCCGTCCCAATTCATCAAAGAGAATGAGAGAGTCCTTGGTCGCATGCGAAATGGCATTGTTAGCCTCCATCATCTCTACCATGAAGGTTGATTGACCTGAAACCAAGTCATCTGCTGCTCCGATACGGGTAAAAATCGCATCAAAAATCGGTAAATGGGCGCTTTCTGCTGGCACATAAGACCCCATCTGGGCCATAACCGACGTCATGGCTAACTGACGCATATAGGTTGACTTTCCGCTCATGTTGGGCCCTGTAATCAGTTGAATACTGGTATCTTCTGCCATCTGAATCGTATTTGGAATATAGGTCTGAGCCCCCATAACCTTTTCAACGACAGCATGGCGCCCTTTCTGGATATCAATTCGCGAATCCTCTCCGAACTCTGGCCGAATCAAATGCTGGGTTTCAGCCACAACCGCCAGACTCTGTAAGACATCAACTGTCGCAATTCCTTGAGCTAGAGCCTGCAAACGCTGGATATACTTACTGACTTCCTCACGGATGCGCATAAAAATTTCATACTCTAGGTTTGCTGACTTTTCACGCGCCTCCAGCATATCTCCTTCGATACGGGCTAATTCTTCGGTTCCAAAACGTTCTGAGTTTTTCAGCGTCGCCTTGCGGAAAAAGTGAGCAGGCACATTTCCCAGTTGAGAATTGGTCACATGGAAATAGTAGCCATCCTTCTTATTGTAGTCAATCTTGAGCGTGCTGATACCAGAATTTTCTCGCTCCTTAGCCTCAATCTCAGCAATCCAGCTAGTCCCTTCTCTGAGAACGCGACGGTACTTGTCTAAAGTCTCATCAAATCCAGTCCGAATGATTCCTCCATCTGTAATCACATGAGGAGCTTCAGGAGCAATCGCTGCGCTAATCAAACTCTCCAACTCAGGGATTCCATCCAATTGTGCGATGAGATAAGCTAGAGCAGGTTGCTCCATCCCTTCTAAAATCGCACGAATCCGTGGCACACTGGATAAGGTGGTCGCCAACTGCAAGAGATCCTTGGGATTGGTTTTACCAAAAGAAACACGACTAGCCAAGCGTTCGATATCATAGACACCCTTGAGACTGTCTGTCAAATCACTACGCTCAAAGAAATGGTCGAGGAAGACCTGCACCACTTCTTGACGTTGGACGATTCGTTCCTTATCAATCAAGGGACGATGGATCCAAGACCGCAAGAGACGCATTCCCATAGCCGTCTTGGTTTCATCCAAAAGCCAGAAAAGACTACCTTGCTTCTTTCCTGAACGAGCATTCTCAACCAAATCCAGACTAGCCTTGGTCGCATAATCCATCTGCAAGAAATCCTTGATTTCATAGCGTATAACAGGCTTGAGGTGGTTCAATTCCCTCATCTGAGTTCGATGAACATACTGGAGCAATTTACTAGATGCCGCTTGCTCCACAGATGCCAATCGTGAATCCAGTAAATGAAGGTCTTCAAAGCCTTCTTTTTCATATGAAAGCACCAGATTCATCTGACGACTGAGGATTTGTTCTTCTTCCTCAGACAAGTCATAACCCAGCACCACTTCTCGCGCCTTGAGATTACGGATTTCCCCACAAACCAGCGTGAAATCCAAAAGACCTGTCACATAAAAGTCACCCGTCACCAGGTCCATATAAGCTAAGCCAAATTGATTGCCATCTCGATCTATAGCAACCAAGAAGTTGTTCTGACTGTCTGGCTTAGTGCTATCGACTACTGTCCCGGGTGTAATGACCTGAACAACCTCTCGTTTCACAACCCCAACTGCTTGTTTAGGATCTTCCATCTGCTCTGCGATAGCTACCTTATAGCCCTGCTCAATCAAGACATCTATATACTGCTGGGCAGAATGATAGGGGACACCCGCCATAGGAATCGGATTGTCGGCATTCTTGTTGCGACTCGTTAAGGAAATTTCCAGAATCTGCGCAGCATTGACCGCATCCTCATAAAATAATTCATAAAAATCACCCATCCGAAAGAGCAAAAACGCATCTGGATATTGCTTTTTAATATCCACATACTGTTGCATGCCGGGTGATAGCTTCTCTGTCGCCATTTTCCGTCTCTCCTTGTCAAAAATAAGTCTTGAGAGCGACTCTCAAGACCTTACTTATCTTTCATCAAATCTAGCAAACGATCTTCCATGAGTTTGGCAACGTGCTGGTCTCGACAAATAACCAATAAGGTATTGGCACCAGCAACTGTTCCTAAAATCCATTCATCCTTGTTTGCATCTACAATATTTGCCAAAACAGAGGCTTCTCCCAATTTGGTATGAAGTACCAAGGTAAACTCTGCTCTTGCAACACCTTCTAAATGATGAGACAAAAATTCCACCAAATCAATCTTTTCTGTCTCATTTGCTAGTACATAATACACCATATCATTTTTCTTGACCTTGGTCAAGCCGATTTCGCGCAAATCACGAGACAGGGTTGTCTGCGTCACAAAAACATTGTGCGCCTCCAACCGATCTTGAATTTCTTTTTGTGTACTTAACTTCTCCTCAGTAATCATTTTTTTTATTAACTGATGACGATCTCTTTTTCTCATAAAATCCTCTTATATGCATATTTATAACTATTTTTATAACTATATTATACCAAAAAAATAGGAGATTTCAAAAATTTTTTCTTCTTTCTTTAAAATTGTGATAAAATAGTAGAAAAGTCCAAAAAGGAGCTCTTAATGAATACAAAAGAATTGATTGCTAGCGAATTGGCTAGCATCATTGATAGCCTGGACCAAGAGGCTATTTTAAATTTACTGGAAACCCCTAAAAACTCAGAAATGGGAGACATTGCTTTCCCTGCTTTTTCACTTGCAAAAGTCGAACGTAAAGCACCTCAAATGATCGCGACTGAACTGGCTGAAAAAATTAACAGCCAAGCCTTTGAAAAGGTTGTCGCAACAGGACCTTACGTCAACTTCTTCCTTGATAAATCTGCTATTTCTGCTCAAGTGTTGCAAGCGGTTATCACTGAAAAAGAACACTATGCTGATCAACATATTGGCAAACAAGAAAATGTTGTTATCGACATGTCTAGTCCCAATATCGCTAAACCATTTTCTATTGGTCACCTACGCTCAACTGTTATCGGAGATAGCTTGTCACATATTTTCCAAAAAATCGGTTATCAAACGGTCAAGGTCAACCATTTGGGAGACTGGGGTAAACAGTTTGGGATGCTGATTGTTGCCTACAAAAAATGGGGTGACGAAGAAGCTGTAAAAGCTCATCCAATCGATGAACTCCTTAAACTCTATGTCCGCATCAACGCTGAAGCTGAAAATGACCCTAGCTTGGATGAAGAAGCACGCGAATGGTTCCGTAAACTTGAAAATGGAGATGAGGAAGCTCTCGCTCTTTGGCAATGGTTCCGTGATGAAAGTTTGGTGGAATTTAACCGCCTTTACAATGAATTGCAAGTCGAATTTGACAGCTATAACGGGGAAGCCTTCTACAACGATAAGATGGATGCAGTTGTAGACATTCTTTCTGAAAAAGGACTTCTTGTTGAGTCAGAAGGTGCCCAAGTTGTCAATCTTGAGAAATATGGAATTGAACATCCAGCCCTTATCAAGAAATCTGATGGTGCAACTCTCTATATCACTCGTGACTTGGCTGCAGCCCTTTACCGTAAAAACGAATACCAATTTGCTAAATCTATCTATGTCGTTGGTCAAGAGCAATCTGCCCACTTTAAACAGCTCAAAGCCGTCTTGAAAGAAATGGGCTACGACTGGAGTGAAGACATTACTCATGTTCCTTTTGGTTTGGTTACAAAAGAAGGGAAGAAACTCTCTACTCGTAAAGGGAATGTCATCTTACTAGAGCCTACTGTTGCAGAGGCTGTTAGCCGTGCCAAGGCCCAAATCGAAGCTAAAAATCCTGAACTGGAAAATAAAGACCAGGTAGCGCATGCTGTTGGTGTTGGAGCCATTAAATTCTATGACCTCAAAACCGACCGTACAAATGGATACGACTTCGACCTAGAAGCTATGGTATCCTTCGAGGGTGAAACTGGACCTTATGTTCAATACGCCTACGCTCGTATCCAATCTATCTTACGCAAAGCGGATTTCAAACCAGAAACAGCTGGCAACTATAGCTTGAATGATACTGAAAGCTGGGAAATCATCAAACTCATCCAAGACTTCCCACGTATTATCAACCGTGCGGCGGATAACTTTGAACCTTCTATCATTGCTAAATTTGCAATTAGCCTAGCTCAAGCCTTCAACAAATACTATGCACATACACGTATCTTGGATGAAAGTCCAGAACGCGACAGCCGTCTAGCCCTCAGCTACGCAACCGCAGTCGTTCTCAAAGAAGCCCTTCGCTTGCTTGGAGTAGAAGCGCCAGAGAAGATGTAAATCGCCAAAGTTACTTGATTGCAAAGCAATCTAAGTAACTAACGCCAAATCCTGTCAGGAATTTGGCTAGGCACTTCACTAGTAAAGAAACATAAATATTATCGATTTATGTTTCTTTACGTCGTAACCAGAGACACTTGCCTAAACGCCTCACTAAATTGGTCAACCAAATCTATTAATTGGCTTAGTGGCTGGTGGCAATCTTCAAGTCACTAGAATGCAAGGCAATCTAAGCAACGAATGTCAAACCCTATCAGGGATTTGGTTAGGCGCTTCACTAATTCAATCTACTCACTACTACTTCTTTATCATACAGGGAGATATTCTATGAGCCAATATGCTTATATCCTCGTTGTAATTAGCTTGGTGTTCCTTTTTCTGCTCAATAAGTACGAGAAGGAGAGACTTCAAAGGCTCTACCAAGAACAACTTTTAAAGGATGAAACATTTAGGAGTGATATCAAAGAGAAAATTCACACGACTGAAAATATCAATGATGTCATTGCTTACATCAATAAAACTTATCATCTGGGAATGTTGCTATCAAAAGACATTACAGATCAATTGAAATAAACCGAGCTATTCTTTAAAGAATATCAAAACCGAGACTAAGAGTTTAATACTTAGGCTCGGTTTTTGTATATTTTTCAAGTAATAAAGTAACTACTCCCCAGCAATGCAAGTGCAAAATCCCCTAGAATGTGATAAAATAAAAAGAGAACTCTATCAAGGAGGAAAACATGGAAAAACAAACCGTCGCCGTCTTGGGGCCTGGTTCTTGGGGAACTGCCCTTTCACAAGTCTTAAATGACAATGGACACGAGGTACGTATTTGGGGAAATCTTCCCGAGCAAATCAATGAAATTAATACCTATCATACTAACAAGCACTACTTTAAAGATGTCGTTCTAGATGAAAATATCATTGCCTACACTGACTTAGCAGAGGCATTAAAAGATGTAGATGCGATTTTGTTTGTTGTCCCAACAAAAGTGACACGACTTGTTGCCCAACAAGTTGCAAAAACCTTAGACCATAAGGCTATCATCATGCACGCATCAAAGGGATTAGAGCCTGATAGCCATAAACGATTATCAACTATCCTTGAAGAAGAAATTCCTGAACATCTCCGCAGTGATATTGTCGTTGTTTCAGGACCTAGTCATGCGGAAGAAACCATTGTACGTGACCTGACTTTAATCACTGCTGCTTCTAAAGATTTACAAACAGCTCAATATGTTCAGGAACTCTTTAGTAATCACTACTTTCGACTTTATACCAATACGGATGTTATCGGAGTTGAAACTGCTGGTGCTCTTAAAAATATTATTGCTGTCGGTGCTGGAGCTTTACATGGTTTGGGATTTGGTGACAATGCCAAGGCAGCCATCATCGCTCGAGGCTTGGCAGAAATTACCCGCCTAGGAGTAGCACTTGGGGCCAGTCCATTGACCTATAGTGGCTTATCCGGTGTAGGAGACTTGATCGTAACGGGAACCTCCATCCACTCTCGTAACTGGAGAGCCGGAGATGCTCTTGGTCGTGGAGAATCTCTAGCTGATATCGAAGCCAATATGGGCATGGTGATTGAAGGAATCTCAACAACTCGAGCAGCCTATGAACTAGCGCAAGAACTTGGAGTCTATATGCCAATTACACAAGCCATTTACCAAGTTATTTACCACGGAACCAATATTAAAGATGCCATTTACGACATCATGAACAATGAATTTAAAGCAGAAAATGAGTGGTCTTAACCCTCTAGAGAAAGGATTCTTATGACATCAAAAGTTAGAAAGGCAGTCATCCCTGCCGCTGGACTTGGAACTCGATTTTTACCAGCAACCAAAGCACTTGCTAAAGAGATGTTGCCAATTGTGGACAAACCAACTATCCAATTTATCGTAGAAGAAGCTCTTAAATCAGGTATTGAAGATATTCTGGTTGTCACTGGTAAATCAAAACGTTCTATTGAAGACCACTTTGACTCAAACTTTGAGCTTGAGTACAACCTCAAAGAAAAAGGCAAACATGACTTACTAAAATTGGTAGACGAAACAACTGGCATTCGCCTTCACTTTATCCGTCAAAGCCATCCTCGTGGTCTTGGCGATGCTGTCTTACAAGCAAAAGCTTTTGTAGGGAATGAGCCCTTCGTTGTCATGCTGGGTGACGACCTAATGGATATCACAGATGACCACGCTGTCCCTTTGACAAAACAATTGATGAACGATTACGAGACGACTCACGCATCAACAATTGCTGTTATGCCTGTCCCTCATGAAGAAGTTTCAGCATATGGAGTTATCGCTCCTCAGGGTGAAGGGATTAATGGTCTCTACAGTGTCGAAACTTTTGTTGAAAAACCAGCTCCAGAGGAGGCTCCAAGTGATCTAGCTATTATCGGTCGTTATCTGCTCACACCAGAAATTTTTGAGATCCTCGAAAATCAAGCTCCTGGCGCTGGAAATGAAATCCAGCTTACCGATGCTATTGATACACTTAATAAAACACAACGTGTTTTCGCCCGTGAATTTACAGGAGCTCGTTACGACGTTGGGGATAAGTTTGGTTTTATGAAAACATCTATTGACTACGCCCTCAAGCACCCACAAGTCAAAGATGACTTGAAAGATTACCTCATCCAACTGGGAAAAGAATTGGCTGAGAAGGAATAACATAAAAAGATAAGGTTCAAAAA
>NZ_JBKOTV010000022.1:0-12377 GCF_049738055.1 Streptococcus sp. CL6.22
AGCGATGAATTCACATCAGGTGGTGCGAAGGTTTATGACTACGATACAGCACGTGACCAAGTCTACACTGTAACCCTTTCAGAACGTATCGAACGTGTAACACCGAAAGATCCTAAACCGCAACCCAACACCCCAGTCAATCCGGGACAACCAAATACACCAAATTGGCCAGGCACTGTTGAGAGAATGGAGAAATTGACTCAAACAATAAGTCGCCGTATTAACTTCCGTTACCTTAAAAATGGAAAAGCTGCATATGGAACAATTGATCAACATATCAGCTATGAAAGAAATGCTCTTGTGAATTTGGTATCTGGTGATATCCATTATGAACAATGGAAGATTACTGGAATTAAGAACCAAGATGTTGTAGCTCCAGTAGCATCTCAACCATCAGTTACGAATAATGGTGAATCAAGAGTTGCTAGATCATCTAGAAGCAGACGAGCTTTGTCAGAAGTAGCTCCAGTTTCAGAGAATCTTTTAGCTACACAAGTTAATAATTCTCAAGTGTCTCCAGTAGGCTTAACTGTGACTGAAAATGGTGAGCGTTCTGTACGCCGTTCATCTAGAGGTAAGCGCGCTGCTGCAGCAAAACCAGATAGTTCAACTAATTCAGAAGCAAATTCATCCGTGAATGCAGTGTTCAAAGCTGTACGAACTCCTGTTACACCAAAATTTTATGCTACTGTAAATAAAGTAGGAACAATGGAGGTTAATCCAAATTCTCCTCAAGATACAGAAGTTAATGTTGACTTGAAAGAAATGGGACGTATTGTAGCAGTCAATAATAAAGGACAATATATCAATAAACAAGGAGAGGTTGTACAAAACATTGAAGACGCTCTCTATAAGTACTATGATAATGATCCAAACGATGCAACAAAAGCAGCAGAAACAAAAATTCCTGAAGCTCCAAAATTCCATGTATTAAATAATGAGCAACCAACTGTTTGGGGATATAATATTGTTGACAAGACAATCGAACCAAATGACGAATCTGATCCTGATCGCATCGGAAAAGATACCTTTGTAACATATAACGAAATTATTGATTCATTAACTAAGGAAACTGAACAAACTGTAAGCTTTACTGGTGCAGGTTCTGCAACTCCTAAAGATAATGTGCAAAATGATTTTGTCTTCAAGGGATCATATAATGAAGCGACTAAAGAAACAACTTGGGAAAATAAGGACCATACCTATGGAACAGTTAAAGTACCAGTTGTGACAGGGTATTTCGCTGATAAAGCAGAAGCTGGTGCTAAGACAGTTACGCCAGATTTACCAAAAGCAACAGATACAGTTACCTATAAAGCTTTGGGTAAAATCATTCCAGTAGATGCTTCTGGAAATGTAATTGCAAATGCTCCTCAACCCCAATACCTGAATGATGCAAATGATCCTCGTAAAGCTGGAGAAACAGCAGTACCTGAAATTGTAGGCTACAAACCAGAGCGTACAAGTGTTACACCTGAAAACCCAGGTGAAGATACAAAGGTAACTTACGTCAAGACAGAACAAGTTGCAGTTGTTCGTTACATAGATGTTGATAACAAGGATGAAGTCGTTCATACAGACAATATTACTGGTAAATCAGGAGAAAAGATCGCCTATACGACAGAAACTGTTTTGAAATCGTTGCTTGAAAAAGGGTACTTATTACAGGAAGATGGTTTCCCTGCAGATGCAACTTTTGATACAGATGAAACAAAAGTTCAAGAATATACAGTCCTATTGAAACATAAGATCACTGTTAAAAAAGATACTCCAAAACTTGTGGAAAGAACGATTCATTATGTATTTGAAGATGGTACAAAAGCAAGTGAAGATCACCATGATCAAGTAAGCTTTTCACGTATGTTAAGTATTGATAATGTAACAGGTAAGACTACAAGTACATCTTGGGTTTCTGAAGATGGAGTGACAAGTTTTGACGAAGTGGTATCTCCAAGTATTGCAGGATATAATCCTGATCTTGCTAAAGTGGTTGCGGTTCAAGGAATTACAGCAGAAACTGAAAATCAAGTTGTAACTGTAACGTATAGAAATATTCAACCAATTCCACAAGTTACGCCAACTCCAATTCCGACTCCGACCCCAACCCCACAAGTTACGCCGGATCCAGTACCGACCCCAACTCCGGTTCCAACTCCAACCCCGGTACCGACCCCAACTCCAATTCCGACTCCAACCCCAACTCCACAAGTTACGCCAACTCCAGTTCCAACCTCTACCCCAGCTCCAAAAGTGCCATCAGCAGTTCCAACTCCAAACTCAGCTCCAAAAGAGGAGGAAAAAGAACTTCCAAAAACTGCGGGTCACTCTTCTGGTATGGCTCAAGTTCTAGGAGTACTTGGCCTATTTGCTGGATTCAGTTTAGTTGGAAAAGCAAAACGAGATGAATAAAATCAAAATAAAACTCTAGACAACAAAATATTGGAAGTGTAGTGTTTTAGGGAGTGAGAATGTATGTCAATACAGCATCAATTCCACTCTCTTTTTTATCATAAAAAGTTAGAGAGAAAATATATGTATTCAAGAGTAAAACGGAATCAAATGAATAAGGTAAACAAGTATTCCATTAGAAAATCAAGTTTTGGTGCAGTATCTGTTGCTGTAGCTGCCTTGATGGTTTTTGGTACTTATTCAAATGTGAGTGCAGATGAACAGAAAGTAGATTCACATCGCACTGAAAAAGAAGAGCAAAAAGTCTCTGAAAAACCAGAAGAGACCAAGCAAGAGAAATCTGAGGAAAAAATAGCAGAATTATCTTCAACTCTTCAAGCTCCAGTTTTGGAAAAAGAAGAATTAGATGTCAATGCCCTTCTAAAGAAGGAAGCAGAGTCTAAAGTGGCAGCTGAGACAAAAAATTCTGACTCAAAAGAATTAATTTTTAAAGATGTAAAACCCAGCGAAGAAAAAAATACTTCACCTGCTTCAAGTGAGAAGGTAAAGGAAGAAAAATCAGTCGAAAAAACTACCTTGGAACAGGTTGTATCAGAAGCAGAAGTTTTAAATCAAGTTGCTGTTCGTTATGCTCAAGAAGCAGATCGTAAAGTTGAAGAAAAAGCCTTGGTTCAAGAAGCTGTTAAGGCAGCAACAATTCAGATTTCACAATCAAAATCCTTGTTGAAAGATTCATATGTTAGTGCAGAAAATCTTAAGACTCAATTAAACCAACTGTATTCAGCTATTGAAACAGTATATACTGAGTTGCAACGTGCAGGACACGGCAAGAAAATTAGCGCTAGTCTATCGCCAACTCAAACACAAGATGTAGCTATCGATAATGGAAATATTATTGCCAGTGGTACAATCGATATGGCGGATCGTGTGACTTCAACAGGTATTGCTGATTATCGTTTCCAATTAAAATTTAAAAATGGTGCCTATCATAAGGGGGATATCTTCACAATTGGTTTGAAGGAATTACCGCAAGACAATAATCTTCCTCAAAAATTGGTTGCTGAAGGTAAAGTATTTGCAGAACGAGTGAGTCTGGTTCAGAAAAATGATAATGCCAAAGCTGGAAGCCTTTCATACTGGGCTTCACGTGGAGATCGTGACGTTGCTTTGGACACAAAAGAATCATGGGATTTAGTTGACAAAGGGAGTCATATTGAAGCAACATACCGTTTTACTGACGAAATTGAACGCTTAGATGATGTTACTTTTGAACTTCAATACAGAGGTGGAATTCGTTATCCTCGAGTGAACGTGGATAAGTCTGTAACTGGTGTTATTTCAGTTAATGGTCAAAATGTAGTCACTAAGAATTACACTGTGATTAAAACAGATATAGGAGCACCTAAAGTTTATGATACACCAGCTACAGCTAACTTCACAGGTGATGTTATGTTGGATGATGATGGTAGTATCAAAACATATAACAGCACTCTTCGTATCGGAACATGGAAATCAAACTTTAGTGCAGGGACCCGTTTCACCGTTCGTATCAATGATACAGAATTCAATAAGTTTGCTACTGTCGGTGAATTTGTTGAACGTGGTGCCCACAATGTCGAAATGATAAATACTAGCCCTGATACATCAAGAACAAGGGTAAATCGTCATAATGTTATTTTGGAGGCGCCTCGTGAAGAACCAGGTCAACATGCAAAATTTAAGATTCTTAAGGCTGCTGATAATGAATTAACCTTTGAACTCGTTTCTGGAAAGATGTTGGCTGGAAGAACCTATGTATTACGTACAAAAGACTTTGGAGTTGACCGTGTTCCGACAAGTCACACAGTTAATTATCTGAATGAAGCTAGAAATGGTTTTAAATCAAATGTTCCAGGGACATTGACAGTTGTTGATGCCAAAGGTAAAAATCTTACAGACCAATACGAACAAGCTGCTGACTCTGACTGGAAAATTGCCAACCCAGATATGGTAAGAACAGATGGACGCCTTGTATATGGAGATGTAGCTGTTCGCTTCGTTGATACTCAAGGGAAAATGCTTCTTCCTGCCATTGCAGCGGTGGAAAATGGAGGTATACTTCAAGATAAATTCACTACTGTAAGACCATCTACCAAAATTGATACTAGCTATGTAGCTACTTTGGAGAGAAATACAACTGAGACAGAAGTTCAAGAAAACAAAGGAATTCAAACAACATCTATCACAGCACCTTATCTATTACATTCACCAAATGGTAAATATTATGTCTTCAAAGAGTATGCACAGAATGATCGTTTCTATAGCAATACGAAGACATCTGGTACGATTACACGAGCTCAAGCCAACGTGGTAGCTGTGTACGAAGAAGCTAAATTTGGTAAAGTTGATATTCAGTATCGTGATAAAACAAGTCAAGCTATTTTAGAAACATTCAATACACCACATGATAAGAGTTCAAATCTCATTAACTTGTTGGGAAATAACTATGATGTGACTGCTAAAGTTCCTGAACGTTTCGAAAAAGATGGTGTAGTATATGTCTTGTCACAAACACCTGCTAATAGTAAGGGACATTTGACACAGGCTGATATCCATGTTGTTTATGATTATGTTGCTCAACAAAAGGCGTATGTTAAATACCTTAATCAAACAGAAACAAGTCCTAAGGTTTTAGGAAATGTGGACAGTGTTGTTGGTCTTCCAGGTGAAACAATTGCTTATAATTCAAAAAATCGTATTAATCAATACCTAAAACAAGGATATGAATTAGTACATGATGGTTTTGCAAATGCTAATGATAAACGCTTTGACAGTGAAAAACAAACTGATCAAGTATTCTCAGTTCAATTAATCGAAAAAGTTGTGACTGTCACAGCAGATGATCCTAAACCAATTGCTGGAAATCCATTAGTAGTAGGAGACGCATTGACACCTGTTTGGCCTAAATCTGTTGAAAACTTAGATACACTGAGAAAAATGACCAAGCAGACGATTCACTACAAATACCAAAAAGATGGTAAACAAGCTTTCAAAGATGTAGTTCGTTCTGTAGTTTTTGAAAGAGTAGCGAGAGTTAACCTCGTTACTGGTGCAGTTATTTATGATAATTGGAAAATCACAAGAATTGATGATAAACCAGTAGCTGCAGTGGATACGACTGTTCATAAACCAAATGTCACTCCACAAGGAGTAACAACTATTGCAGCAACTCCTTCTAGTCTAGGTAATGGAATTTCTATCAAACCAGTTTTGAACGTTCCGAATCCAGTTGTTGCATCATCACCAATTGTTACAAAACCTGTTGTACCGGTCAAACCAGTAACACCGGTTAAACCAGCAGTGTCAACTCCGGCTAAGCCAGCACCTGTAGTTCAACCAAAACCGGTAGCACCATTAACACCAGTCAAACCAGTAGTTTCGACACCAGCAACTCCAGCGCCTGTTGCCACACCACAACCAGTAGCTCCAGTAAAACCAGTAGCACCAGCACCGGTAACACCGGTTAAACCGGCAGTATCTACTCCAGCTACACCAACACCTGTAGTTCAACCAAAACCGGTAGCGACTACTGATTCAAAACCTAGCTTAACTCCAGCTGAAGCCTTGGCTGCAATTAAACCAACAGATTTTTCTTCACAAACATCTGTTAATAAGAAAACAGAAACAAAACCTGTTCCTGGTGGAACGGCTACGACTACAACTACAACGACAACCACTGTTACCTCAAATGCAGCAACAGCGGGTCCAACAACACCAATTGTCACTATCACAACAAATGAAACCGAAACTCATTCAGAGGTGACAAGTGTCATTCATACTGGCACTACTAGCCATACTCATGTGGTCGGAGTGGTTACAAAACCAAACGTAATTGTTACTCATCCAAAACCAAGTGTTCAGCCTAAACCGCATTTAACGAGACCTCATCATGGACCAGTACACCATGTTCCTTCACGTCCAGGTAAACAAGTTAAACCAATTAGAACTGGACCAGGAACTCGTGGTCATGCTAGAAGACATCGCTAAATATAAAGTGTTAATACTGATTTAACTAGTAGGATAGTATAATCTAAATAAAATAGAGTTTATAAAAATGAGTAACTTAATATAAAAGTTGCTCATTTTTTGATAATAAAATGAATTTAGTAATTTTCTGGATTAGTAAATTATTTTTACAAAAATATAACAAATCTTATAAACAATATATTATGTATCGAAAGGGTTTGCATATAAGGAAATAAAAGAATATAATATATACAAGAAGTAATTTTATAATTTGAAGCAAGGAGTTCTTAATGTTTTTTAATCGAAAAGGAATCAATCAAAAGAATTGGCGGATGATAAAGAAAGGGAAGCATTTTCTTTTTGGGTGCACTCTTTTTTTGGCTACAGGAGCAGTGACGATACAGAATCCACATCTTGTTCATGCTGATGAAATGGTTGCGTCTCTGAATGATTCAACTAAAGTTAAAGATGAAGATCCGAATAGTGACAAGATTCCAAACGATGTGGAAAATCATCCACAGGTAGAAAATCCTGTTAAAGAATCAGATAAGATTTCTGAACATGTTCCAGAAGAAAAAATTCTTGAAAAGTCTTTAGAGCATCCAGTCAAAGCTGTGGATAAAACTGCTTTAAATGAATTAATTGAAAAGATTAGGAACACTGATTTACAGACTAAAACAGCTAAATCAGTTGAAAATCTTAATCTCTCTTTGTCGCGTGCGCAAGCAGTCTTGGATAAAGAAGGTGCTAGTCAGGATGAGATAGATAAAGAAGTTCAAGCTTTGTCTGAATCATTTGCTCAACTGGAAGAGAAAAGCAACGACATAGACAAAAAAGAAAAGCAAGCAGACAAAGCAAACGATAGTGATGAAAAGAAAAATCCTTCAACAGAAAAGATCGCTAAGGTTCAGGCTCTTGTTTCAGAAATTAACCAACTGGCAGGAGAAATCAGTTATGAATTCAGTGAATCTGAAAGCAAATCTCTTCAAGTATTTGCAGATTTATCTGAGGGAAAAGCCACTGAGAGTGAAGTTGATGGTGCTCTAAATGAAGCGAAGAGCCTCCGCAACAAAGTAGCTAATAGAGTAACTCGAGCACAATCTGGGAAACGTGATCCACGGAATGGAAAACCAATTGATGGTAAGGGAGAGAGTGGGTTTAGAGCTATTTGGATATCGTCAATTGCTAACAAATACGAGGGTAGTAATGCGTTAGTAAACGAAAATAAAAAAGAATTAACTTTTTATAATTCAGATACTCTATTCTCGGTAATGACAGCATATGGTAAAAGAGGAAATGGAGAGCCATTAGTAAGATATCCGAATGGCCCTAAACGTGGAGAGGAAGATCCTACTCCGTATTATGTAAAAAGAGTAGGAGTTATAAGTGGTCTTAATCAAGTTAAAGGTTTAAAACTACGTGTAGCTTATAAAAATTTCCAAACAGGAAAGAAAGAAGAAGTAGATATTGCTGCTAACTATTGGAATGTAAATAATCCTGAAGTGCAAATGGCTCTTGTTGGAACTATAGGTGATGGTGGAAATGTAACACCAGGTACTTATCATATTACAATTGGAGCAAATGGGACACATAAACAAAATACAATTACCTATACTTTGACTATCAAACCTCAAAGTGAACGTAATACTGTTAGAGATTTAACGCCAACTTATGTGGATGATGTCCGTCATTTAACGGAAACAGAAAAAAATGCTTTGATTGAAAAATTTAAAGCAGAGCATCCAAATGTGGTTAATCGTGCGAATCATATCGACTTTGACCATGCTGAGGTATCAGCTGATGGTGCAACAATGACGATTCATTTTAAAGATGGATTCAACCCTAAAACCATTCAAACAAATGCGACAAATGATGTAGAAGCGAAACATTCCAGTTTGACTGCTTATTTTGGGGATTCAAAAGAATTATATACGAATCCAAGAGAATTAGTACGATCAAAAACAGGACATGAAGTACCAACAACGGCTCAGGTAACGTATAAAACACCATTTAACTTGCAAGAAGCAGGGACAAGAAATGTTGTTGTCACAACAACTTATGAAAATGGAGTAACAAAAGATGTAACAACTCCTTATACAGTTTTAGATTTTCTAGGAAAACAAGATAAAAAAATTAATCAGAATCAGTCTGGTCAACTAGGGGATGCTAGAAATTACGTGACAGTTTCAGATAATTCAGCAGTTCCAGGAGAATTAACAGTTCGTTGGAAAGGTGGCTCTTCTAATGTGGATACCTCTGCAGCAGGTGTACAACATAAAGAAATCGAAATTCTTCGTGGTAGTCATTTAATGAAAACTGTGAATGTCCCAGTTGAGATTGTAGATAATATTAAACCGACAATTACTGCCCCTGATAATATTACATTAACGAGATTAGAAGGACTACCTAGTGAAATCAATATTCACGCTCAAGATAATGATAAAGGAGTAGGTCTCAAAGAAAGTAACTCTGTAACGGTTGACAATCTACCGAATCCATTATCTTACAATGCAAAAAAATCAAAAATTGAAATTAATGGCGTTATTCCAAATAATTTCCAACTTGGTAAATCAAGTATTCAAGTGACTGTTAAAGCGGTTGATAAAAAAGAAAATACTGCGACTAAAAATATTACTTTCCATATTCAATCTCAAACACAAAAATATACAGCAGTTGCTAATTCTCAAATTCAAGAAGTGAGTTATGGGGAAGCGCCTGATGCAGGAACAAGTATTCAAAAAAATGGGCTGCCAACAGGTACAAGATACGGATGGGCAACACAACCTAATACGGCAACAGGCCCTGGGGATCAAACCGAAGTCGTAACTGTAACCTATCCAGATGGCTCAACAGATACAGTACCTGTAACCGTGAAAGTCCGTAAACTAAGTGATGAACATATACCAACTGGAAAGACAATTACTGTGAATCAAAATGATCCAGTAACGAATGATAGATTAAAAGCAGCAGTAACAGTGGATAATGGTGGAACTAGAAAAGTCAAGTCAGTTACTGCAGCGCCTATAAGCACTGTGCATGCAGGCTCACAAACCATAAAAGCGACAGTAACTTATCTGGATAATACCACTGATCCAGTTGATATTCCTCTAGAAGTAAAAGACGTAATTGCTCCAACAATTCAAACACCAACAGAAGGTCAAACATGGGAAATCACAGCATTAGATAAGACATTGCCACCTATTAAAGTAGCAGTTGCTGATAATCCTGGAGGAAGTGGAATAAAGAGTATTGTTCCAATGAACTTACCAAGTTTCTTGAAGTATGATAAAGCGACAAGTAGCATCGTTTTCCAAGATGGAGAACGTGAAGTTCCAAAATTGTCTGGAAGAACTCGAACTACAAGAAATATAACATTACGTGTGGAAGATAATGCAGGAAATAGTAGTGAACGAACATTTAGTATTACTCACATGCCTATGGCTGAAAAGTATAATCCACAAGCGAATGCAACGATTCAAGAAGTGAGCCATGGTGAAACTCCTAATCCGAAAACAAGTGTGAATACAGCAGGATTACCGACTGATGCTCAATATACATGGAAATCTGCACCAGATACGAATAGACCTGGAAATAAAACAGGAGTCGTGAAAGTTACTTATCCAGACGATTCAGTAGATGAAGTAACGGTTACTGTAAAAGTTCGTAAGCTAAGTGATGAGTATGAACCTACAGCTACAAAAATTGTCAAAAATCAAAACGATACTGTCTCAGAACAAGACTTAAAATCTGCTGTGACAATTAATAAAAACGGTAATAGTAAGGTGAAAACTGTTACTCCTGTTGGGAAAATTAGTACTGCTGAGACAGGGAACAAAGAAATTTCAGCAACGGTAACCTATCTCGATGATACAAGGGATACGGTAACAATTCCTTTAGAAGTAAAAGATGTAACGGCTCCAACGATTCAAACACCAGCGAATGGTCAGAATATCGATTTAATAGCATTAGATAAAGCATTTTCTCCAATTAAAGTAACATCTGAAGACAATGCAGGAGGAAGTGGTGTTCGGTCAACAACGGTAACAGACTTACCAGATTTCTTAACTTATGATGATGCGAATAAAACCATTAAGTTTAAAGATGGTACTCAAGAAGTTCCAAAATTACCAGTTGGTACAGATTCTCAAACACATACAGCTACAATTCGAGTGACAGATAATGCGAATAATAGTAGTACTTCACAATTAACGTTTACTGTGAAATCAATGACTACCAAATATGATGCAACAGCAAATCCGAACAAACAAACAGTGAGTTATGGGGCAACTCCAGATGCAGGAACAAGCGTGAATCAAACAGGCTTACCGGAAGGGACAAGTTATGCTTGGAAAACACCACCAGTAACGACCGATGGGCCTGGAGAAAAAGATGGTGTAGTAGAAGTAAAGTATAAAGACGGTTCGAAAGATATCGTAAATGTAAAAGTTACTGTAAAAGGACTTAGCTCAGAATACGAAGTAACTGGAACGCTAATTGAAGTAAATCAAAATGATTCAGTTTCAAATGACGACTTAAAAGCGAAAGTAACTGCAACTTCAAAAGCAGGAAATGTGAATGGAACAGATAAGATTTCAACAGTTACAGCACCTACAATCAGCACAGCTAACTATGGTGAACAAACTATTAACGCTACAGTAACTTTCAAAGATGGAACAACTAAAGAAGTGACCATTCCTCTGAAAGTTAAAGACGTGACACCACCAACAATCCAATCACCAGCAGAAAATACAAACTGGGAAATGACAGCATTAGACAAAGCTTTACCAAATATGGAAGTAAGAGCGGAAGATAATGAAAACGGAAGTGGAATTAAAAACGTTACTGTGACAGGCTTGCCTGATTACTTAGAATATGATAGTACAACTAACGCTATTAAATTCAAATCAGGAAAACAAACAGTAGAAAAACTAGCTGAGAATACACCAAGTCAAGAATTTACTTTAAACATTCGAGCAGAAGACAAAGCAGGAAATGTCAGCGAAAGAACTGCGAAAATCACTGTATCTTCAATGAGTGCGAAGACTAATCCTACGCCAATTCCGCAGAATACAAGTTATGGACAAGTTCCTGATCCTAATGCAAGTGTAGATAAAGCAGGATTGCCAGATGGAACAAAGGTGACGTGGAAAACACCACCAGTAGTAAATACACCAGGCGCAACAGCTGGTGAAGTAGAAATCACTTATCCAGATGGCTCAAAAGATGTAGTGACAGTAAATGTAACGGTTAGAAAAGTAAGTGAAGATTTTACAGCAATTGGAACACAAATTGAAGTAAATCAAAATGTATCAGTTACTCCAGAAATGTTAAAAGGAGCAGTAACTGCGACAAATGCGCAAGGTGAGAATGGAAATTCTAAAATTGCAACCGTGGAATCCAAAACACCAATTAACACTGAGGCGTATGGAGACCAAACAATACAAGCAAAAGTAACATATATTGATGGTTCAGAACAAGACGTTACAATTCCATTGAAAGTAAAAGATGTTACGGATCCAACAATTCAAACACCAGCAGAAAATACAAACTGGGAAATGACGGCTTTAGATAAAACATTGCCTCCTATGAAGATTGAGGCAAAAGATAATGCAAATGGTAGTGGAATTGCTACTATTGAAGTGAGAAATATGCCTTCATTCTTAACATTTGATCAAGCTTCTGGAACAATTGTGTTCAAAGAGGGTGTTCGAGAAGTACCGAGAATTGATTCTGATAATGTAATGCATGGTGTAACGATAGTAGCTAGAGATAAAGCAGGAAACTCTACATCGAAATTAGTGAATATAACAGTTTCATCAATGCGTGGAAAATACAGCCCAACTGGTATTGCGCAAACCGTAGACAATGGTCATGTGCCAAACGCAGAAGACAGTGTCAATAAAACCGGCTTACCAGAAGGAACAACTGTTACATGGAAGACAAGGCCAGATGTCAGCACACCG
>NZ_JBKOTV010000023.1:0-4939 GCF_049738055.1 Streptococcus sp. CL6.22
TAGAGCTAAGCGACTTCCATATCTCACAGGGGGCAACCCCCAACTACTTCCGGCGTTCTAGGGCTTAACTTCTGTGTTCGGCATGGGTACAGGTGTATCTCCTAGGCTATCGTCACTTAACTCTGAGTAATACCTACTCAAAATTGAATATCTATTCAAACCAAGAAAACCTTTCGCTTTCGTATTCTCAGTTACTTTGGATAAGTCCTCGAGCTATTAGTATTAGTCCGCTACATGTGTCGCCACACTTCCACTTCTAACCTATCTACCTGATCATCTCTCAGGGCTCTTACTGATATAAAATCATGGGAAATCTCATCTTGAGGTGGGTTTCACACTTAGATGCTTTCAGCGTTTATCCCTTCCCTACATAGCTACCCAGCGATGCCTTTGGCAAGACAACTGGTACACCAGCGGTAAGTCCACTCTGGTCCTCTCGTACTAGGAGCAGATCCTCTCAAATTTCCTACGCCCGCGACGGATAGGGACCGAACTGTCTCACGACGTTCTGAACCCAGCTCGCGTGCCGCTTTAATGGGCGAACAGCCCAACCCTTGGGACCGACTACAGCCCCAGGATGCGACGAGCCGACATCGAGGTGCCAAACCTCCCCGTCGATGTGAACTCTTGGGGGAGATAAGCCTGTTATCCCCAGGGTAGCTTTTATCCGTTGAGCGATGGCCCTTCCATACGGAACCACCGGATCACTAAGCCCGACTTTCGTCCCTGCTCGAGTTGTAGCTCTCGCAGTCAAGCTCCCTTATACCTTTACACTCTGCGAATGATTTCCAACCATTCTGAGGGAACCTTTGGGCGCCTCCGTTACCTTTTAGGAGGCGACCGCCCCAGTCAAACTGCCCGTCAGACACTGTCTCCGATAGGGATCACCTATCCGGGTTAGAGTGGCCATAACACAAGGGTAGTATCCCAACAACGTCTCCTTCGAAACTGGCGTCCCGATCTCATAGACTCCTACCTATCCTGTACATGTGGTACAGACACTCAATATCAAACTGCAGTAAAGCTCCATGGGGTCTTTCCGTCCTGTCGCGGGTAACCTGCATCTTCACAGGTACTAAAATTTCACCGAGTCTCTCGTTGAGACAGTGCCCAAATCATTACGCCTTTCGTGCGGGTCGGAACTTACCCGACAAGGAATTTCGCTACCTTAGGACCGTTATAGTTACGGCCGCCGTTTACTGGGGCTTCAATTCATACCTTCGCTTACGCTAAGCACTCCTCTTAACCTTCCAGCACCGGGCAGGCGTCACCCCCTATACATCATCTTACGATTTAGCAGAGAGCTGTGTTTTTGATAAACAGTTGCTTGGGCCTATTCACTGCGGCTGACTTAAAGTCAGCACCCCTTCTCCCGAAGTTACGGGGTCATTTTGCCGAGTTCCTTAACGAGAGTTCTCTCGCTCACCTGAGGCTACTCGCCTCGACTACCTGTGTCGGTTTGCGGTACGGGTAGAGTATGTTTAAACGCTAGAAGCTTTTCTTGGCAGTGTGACGTCACTAACTTCGCTACTAAACTTCGCTCCCCATCACAGCTCAATGTTATAGAACTAAGCATTTGACTCAGTTCACACCTCACTGCTTAGACAGACACTTCCAATCGTCTGCTTTAGTTAGCCTACTGCGTCCCTCCATCACTACATACTCTAGTACAGGAATATCAACCTGTTGTCCATCGGATACACCTTTCGGTCTCTCCTTAGGTCCCGACTAACCCAGGGCGGACGAGCCTTCCCCTGGAAACCTTAGTCTTACGGTGGACAGGATTCTCACCTGTCTTTCGCTACTCATACCGGCATTCTCACTTCTATGCGTTCCAGCACTCCTCACGGTACACCTTCTTCACACATAGAACGCTCTCCTACCATACCTATAAAGGTATCCACAGCTTCGGTAAATTGTTTTAGCCCCGGTACATTTTCGGCGCAGGGTCACTCGACTAGTGAGCTATTACGCACTCTTTGAATGAATAGCTGCTTCTAAGCTAACATCCTAGTTGTCTGTGCAACCCCACATCCTTTTCCACTTAACAATTATTTTGGGACCTTAGCTGGTGGTCTGGGCTGTTTCCCTTTCGACTACGGATCTTAGCACTCGCAGTCTGACTGCCGACCATAATTCATTGGCATTCGGAGTTTATCTGAGATTGGTAATCCGGGATGGACCCCTCACCCAAACAGTGCTCTACCTCCAAGAATCTCTAATGTCGACGCTAGCCCTAAAGCTATTTCGGAGAGAACCAGCTATCTCCAAGTTCGTTTGGAATTTCTCCGCTACCCACAAGTCATCCAAGCACTTTTCAACGTGCCCTGGTTCGGTCCTCCAGTGCGTCTTACCGCACCTTCAACCTGCTCATGGGTAGGTCACATGGTTTCGGGTCTACGTCATGATACTAAGGCGCCCTATTCAGACTCGGTTTCCCTACGGCTCCGTCTCTTCAACTTAACCTCGCATCATAACGTAACTCGCCGGTTCATTCTACAAAAGGCACGCTCTCACCCATTAACGGGCTCGAACTTGTTGTAGGCACACGGTTTCAGGTTCTATTTCACTCCCCTCCCGGGGTGCTTTTCACCTTTCCCTCACGGTACTGGTTCACTATCGGTCACTAGGGAGTATTTAGGGTTGGGAGATGGTCCTCCCAGATTCCGACGGGATTTCACGTGTCCCGCCGTACTCAGGATACTGCTAGGTACAAAGACTATTTTAAATACGAGGCTATTACTCTCTTTGGCTGATCTTCCCAAATCATTCTTCTATAATCTTTGAGTCCACATTGCAGTCCTACAACCCCGAAGAGTAAACTCTTCGGTTTGCCCTCCTGCCGTTTCGCTCGCCGCTACTAAGGCAATCGCTTTTGCTTTCTCTTCCTGCAGCTACTTAGATGTTTCAGTTCACTGCGTCTTCCTCCTCACATCCTTAACAGATGTGGGTAACAGGTAGTACCTGTTGGGTTCCCCCATTCGGAAATCCCTGGATCATCGCTTACTTACAGCTACCCAAGGCATATCGTCGTTTGTCACGTCCTTCTTCGGCTCCTAGTGCCAAGGCATCCACCGTGCGCCCTTATTAACTTAACCTTATTTTTTGACCTTTCAGTCATAAACTCTTATTAATACTACAGCGTTTTCGGTTTATTTTCTTGTTACTATTTGATATAGATATTCAATTTTCAATGTGCATTACTTGGTGATCTCTCACCAATGGAGCCTAGCGGGATCGAACCGCTGACCTCCTGCGTGCAAAGCAGGCGCTCTCCCAGCTGAGCTAAGGCCCCACAAGACCTCTCAAGACTAAACAAGACCAATGCGCAGTTCCTTATCCTTAGAAAGGAGGTGATCCAGCCGCACCTTCCGATACGGCTACCTTGTTACGACTTCACCCCAATCATCTATCCCACCTTAGGCGGCTGGCTCCTTACGGTTACCTCACCGACTTCGGGTGTTACAAACTCTCGTGGTGTGACGGGCGGTGTGTACAAGGCCCGGGAACGTATTCACCGCGGCGTGCTGATCCGCGATTACTAGCGATTCCGACTTCATGTAGGCGAGTTGCAGCCTACAATCCGAACTGAGACTGGCTTTAAGAGATTAGCTTGCCGTCACCGGCTTGCGACTCGTTGTACCAGCCATTGTAGCACGTGTGTAGCCCAGGTCATAAGGGGCATGATGATTTGACGTCATCCCCACCTTCCTCCGGTTTATTACCGGCAGTCTCGCTAGAGTGCCCAACTGAATGATGGCAACTAACAATAGGGGTTGCGCTCGTTGCGGGACTTAACCCAACATCTCACGACACGAGCTGACGACAACCATGCACCACCTGTCACCTCTGTCCCGAAGGAAAACTCTATCTCTAGAGCGGTCAGAGGGATGTCAAGACCTGGTAAGGTTCTTCGCGTTGCTTCGAATTAAACCACATGCTCCACCGCTTGTGCGGGCCCCCGTCAATTCCTTTGAGTTTCAACCTTGCGGTCGTACTCCCCAGGCGGAGTGCTTAATGCGTTAGCTGCGGCACTAAACCCCGGAAAGGGTCTAACACCTAGCACTCATCGTTTACGGCGTGGACTACCAGGGTATCTAATCCTGTTTGCTCCCCACGCTTTCGAGCCTCAGCGTCAGTTACAAGCCAGAGAGCCGCTTTCGCCACCGGTGTTCCTCCATATATCTACGCATTTCACCGCTACACATGGAATTCCACTCTCCCCTCTTGCACTCAAGTTAAACAGTTTCCAAAGCGTACTATGGTTAAGCCACAGCCTTTAACTTCAGACTTATCTAACCGCCTGCGCTCGCTTTACGCCCAATAAATCCGGACAACGCTCGGGACCTACGTATTACCGCGGCTGCTGGCACGTAGTTAGCCGTCCCTTTCTGGTAAGATACCGTCACAGTGTGAACTTTCCACTCTCACACTCGTTCTTCTCTTACAACAGAGCTTTACGATCCGAAAACCTTCTTCACTCACGCGGCGTTGCTCGGTCAGACTTCCGTCCATTGCCGAAGATTCCCTACTGCTGCCTCCCGTAGGAGTCTGGGCCGTGTCTCAGTCCCAGTGTGGCCGATCACCCTCTCAGGTCGGCTATGTATCGTCGCCTTGGTGAGCCGTTACCCCACCAACTAGCTAATACAACGCAGGTCCATCTGGTAGTGATGCAATTGCACCTTTTAAGCAAATGTCATGCAACATCTACTCTTATGCGGTATTAGCTATCGTTTCCAATAGTTATCCCCCGCTACCAGGCAGGTTACCTACGCGTTACTCACCCGTTCGCAACTCATCCGGAGAAGCAAGCTCCTCCTTCAGCGTTCTACTTGCATGTATTAGGCACGCCGCCAGCGTTCGTCCTGAGCCAGGATCAAACTCTCATTAAAAGTTTGAGTTCTCACTCATTTCTGTCACTGACAGATTTATTGTTTTT
>NZ_JBKOTV010000024.1:0-1809 GCF_049738055.1 Streptococcus sp. CL6.22
AATGCAGTAACTCAAGCTAAAAACGCTGGAGCAACGAGTGTATCTTCAGTAAATCCAACAGCGCAAGCTAAGCCAGCAGCTAAGAAAGCGATAGAAGATGCGCTTAAAGCCAAAGAAGCAGAGATCGATACTCGAGATGATCTGACAGCTGAGGAAAAAATAGCAGCTAAAGAAGAAGCTAGGGCTAAAGCAGAAGCGGCAAAACAAGCAGTTGATAAAGCGGCAACAAATGCTGACGTTGAAAATTCAAAAACTATTGGGGTAGCAGATGTAAACTCATTGAATCCAGTAGCGGTTAAGAAACCAGAGGCTAAAAAAGCTGTAGATGAAGCACTAAAGGCAAAAGAAGCAGAAATTGATGCGAATAATGACTTAACAGCAGAAGAAAAATTAGCAGCTAAGGAGGAAGCTAAAGCTAAAGCCGATGCAGCTAAGAAAGCAATCGATGAAGCTGATACAGATATTAAGGTTGATGTAAATAGTATATCTGGTTTAAGTGATGTAAATTCATTTAGTCCAGAACCAGTTAAGAAATCAGAGGCTAAAAAAGCAATTGATGCAGCTCTAGAGAAGAAAATAGAAGAAATCGATGCTCGAGATGATTTAACAACTGAAGAGAAAACTGCAGCAAAAGCTGAAGTAGAAAATAAAGCTAATGAGGCAAAAGACGCAATCGATGCAGCAGATACAGACATTAAAGTAGATGTAAATAGTGTATCTGGTTTAAGTGATGTGAACTCGTTTAGTCCAGAAGCAGCTAAAAAACCAGCAGCCAAACAGGCAATAGATGATGCATTAAAAGCAAAAGAAGATGCAATAGATGCGAATGATGATTTAACAGCTGAAGAAAAAACTAAAGCCAAAGCAGAAGCTAAGGCAAAAGCTGATGCAGCGAAAGAAGCAATCGACAATGCGACAACAAACGCAGAAGTGGAACAAGCTAAGACTGCAGGAACGGCATCAGTAGCTTCAGTGACTCCAAAGCCAGTGGCAAAACCGACTGCGAAGCAAGCAATCAACGACGCGCTTAAAGCTAAGAACGACGCGATTGATGCCAATAACGATTTGACTGCTGAAGAAAAAGCCAAAGCTAAGGAAGATGCAAAAGCAAAGGCCGATGCAGCTAAGCAAGCAATTGATAACGCGACAACAAACGCAGAAGTGGAACAAGCTAAGACTGCAGGAACGGCATCAGTAGCTTCAGTGACTCCAACACCAACAGCTAAACCAGCTGCAAAACAAGCAATCGATGACGCATTGAAAGTTAAGAACGACGCGATTGATGCCAACAACGATTTGACTGCTGAAGAAAAAGCCCAAGCTAAGGAAGACGCGAAAGCCAAAGCCGATGCAGCTAAGCAAGCAATTGATAACGCGACAACAAACGCAGAAGTGGAACAAGCTAAGACTGCAGGAACGGTATCAGTAGCTTCAGTGACTCCAACGCCAGTGGCAAAACCAGCTGCTAAACAAGCCATCGACGACGCGCTTAAAGCTAAGAACGACGCGATTGATGCCAACAACGATTTGACTGCTGAAGAAAAAGTCAAAGCCAAGGAAGACGCGAAAGCCAAAGCAGACGCAGCGAAGACTGCAATCGACAACGCAACAACAAACGAGGGAGTAGACCAAGCTAAGGCTGATGGAACAACAGAAGTAAACAATGTGAATCCAACTCCGGTAGCAAAACCAGCAGCTAAGAAAGCAATCGACGATGCATTGAAAGCTAAGAATGACGCGATCGACGCAAATAACGACTTAACAGACGAAGAAAAAACTGCGGCTAAGGCAGATGCAAAAGCAAAAGCC
>NZ_JBKOTV010000025.1:0-1435 GCF_049738055.1 Streptococcus sp. CL6.22
TGTACTGACCCCAAAAAGTTAGACAATTAATTTAAGCAAAGGATTTAGTTCTGTATTGTACAGGGCTAAGTCCTTTTAGTTTTACCTTAATTCGTTTATTGTTGTAGTAATCAATATAGTCTACAATAGCTTGTTCCAATTGCTTAAGCGACTGAAACGACTTCTCATAACCATAAAACATTTCCGATTTCAGAATCCCAAAGAAGGACTCCATCATACCATTGTCTGGGCTGTTACCCTTACGTGACATGGATGCTTGAATTCCCTTACTCTCTAGGAACCGATGATAAGAATCGTGTTGGTATTGCCAGCCTTGGTCACTATGGAGAATGGTATTCTCGTAATGTTCCTCACCGAAAGCCTGGTCTAACATAGCTTTTACTTGTTCTAAGTTCGGTGATGTAGAAAGATTATAAGCGATGATTTCGCTGTTAAAACCATCTAAAACTGGCGATAAGTAAAGCTTTTGAGTGCTTGCTGGAATGGCAAATTCTGTCACATCTGTGTAGCACTTTTGCATTGGTTTGGTTGCTTCAAATTGACGTTGAATAAGATTATCTGCTTTCTTGCCAACCTCTCCTTGGTATGAAGAATACTTCCGTTTACGGCGAATTCGAGCCGTTAAACCAAGTACTTTCATCAGACGCTGCACCTTCTTATGGTTCACTACGAAGCCACGATTTCGTAATTCTAGAGTCATGCGACGATAGCCGTAATTTCCTTTGTGCTCAGTATAAATTGACTGAATTTCAGCTTTAATATCATAATCTTTATCGCTTTGATCCAGCTGTTTTAAGTGGTAATAATAAGTTGAACGGGCAAGTTTAATAATCTTTAGAAGGATATCTAAAGAAAACTCTGTTACCAGTCCTTGAACAATTTCCGTTTTTCTTCTTGCTCCTTTTCGTCTCTCAATCGGAGTTCTCTCAACTTTTTTAGAATGGCATTCTCCGCTCTCAAGTACTCATTTTCTGCTTGAAGACGTTCTAATTCTGTCATATCTTCAAATCTCTTCTTTGGCTTACGTCCCATTTTAGGTGGTCTCCCTCTTGTTTTCTCAACAATAGTATACCCGTTTTTCTTATATTGTGCCAGCCAATTCGAAAGTAATCCACTACTTAGAAGAGCATAATCCAGAGACGCCCTAATTTGTGAATGCCCCTCAAGAAGAACTTTATCAATGATCTCTTGTTTTAGTTCAGGAGAATAGTAACAATTCTTTCCTTTTTTGACGAACTCTATTCCGTAACGATCAATCAATTTAATCATGTACCTAAGATTAGAATTGTTTATCCCAAATTTATTTGAAAGCTTCTCTAAGCTATATCCTTGTTTTCTAAGTTCATAGATCTGAACTTTATCATCATAACTCAATTTCATAATAAAACACCCCAAAAGTTAGATTTTTTCTGTCTAACTTTTGGGGTGCAGTACA
>NZ_JBKOTV010000026.1:0-1356 GCF_049738055.1 Streptococcus sp. CL6.22
GGCTCTATAATATTTGTAGTGGGTAAATCCCCTATAGATATTATGGAGCCTATTTTTGTGTAGAAAAAAAGTCCCATAAGATCTATAATGAAAAGCGACCAAACAACTCATTAGAAAGATTCATATGGAACAATTACATTTTATCACAAAACTACTCGATATCAAAGACCCTAATGTCCAAATTATGGATATTGTGAATAGAGATACACACAAGGAAATCATCGCTAAACTGGATTATGAGGCTCCATCTTGCCCTGATTGCGGAAGTCAAATGAAGAAATATGACTTCCAAAAACCATCGAAAATTCCTTACCTTGAAACTTCTGGTATGCCTACTAGAATCCTCCTTAGAAAGCGTCGTTTTAAGTGCTATCATTGCTCGAAAATGCTGGTCGCTGAGACTTCTATCGTCAAGAAAAATCATCAAATCCCTCGTATTATCAACCAAAAAATTGCGCAAAAGTTAATTGAAAAGACTTCTATGACTGACATTGCCCATCAGCTTTCCATTTCAACTTCAACTGTCATTCGTAAACTGAATGATTTTCACTTTAAGCATAACTTGAGCCAACTTCCTGAGATTATGTCCTGGGACGAGTATGCCTTTACCAAGGGAAAGATGAGTTTTATTGCACAAGACTTTGATAATCTCAACATTATCACCGTTCTTGAAGGTAGAACACAAGCTATCATCCGAAATCACTTTCTGCGCTACGATAGAGCCGTTCGTTGTCAGGTGAAAACCATTACGATGGATATGTTTAGCCCTTACTATGACTTGGCTAGACAACTTTTCCCGTGTGCTAAAATTGTACTTGATCGCTTTCACATTGTACAACATCTCAGCCGTGCTATGAGTCGTGTCCGTGTCCAAATCATGAATCAATTTGAGCGAAAATCTCATGAATACAAGGCTATCAAACGCTACTGGAAGCTCATCCAGCAGGATAGTCGTAAACTGAGTGATAAACGCTTTTATCGCCCTACTTTTCGTATGCACTTAACGAATAAAGAGATTCTAGACAAGCTTTTGAGCTATTCAGAAGAGTTGAAACACCACTACAATCTCTATCAACTCTTACTTTTTCACTTTCAGAACAAGGAGCCAGACAAATTCTTCGGACTTATTGAGGACAATCTTAAGCAGGTTCATCCTCTTTTTCAGACTGTCTTTAAAACCTTTCTAAAGAACAAAGAGAAAATCGTCAATGCCCTTCAACTACCCTACTCCAACGCCAAATTAGAAGCAACAAATAATCTCATTAAACTCATCAAACGAAATGCCTTTGGATTTCGGAACTTTGAAAACTTCAAAAAACGGATTTTTATCGCTCTGAATATCAAAAAAGAAAGGAC
>NZ_JBKOTV010000027.1:0-1231 GCF_049738055.1 Streptococcus sp. CL6.22
GGCCTTGGCTTTTTCTTCGGCTGTTAGGTCTGTACGAGCGTCAATCTCATTATTCTTAGCTTTCAGAGCTTCGTCAATAGCTTGCTTAGCTGCTGTCTTCGCTACTGCTGCTGGATTGATTGAAGTGACTTCTCTTGTTCCGTTAGTCTTAGCTTGGTCGACTGCTGCATTCGTTGTTGCTTTGTCGATGCCTTCTTTTGCTGCGTCAGCCTTAGCTTTTGCTTCTGACTTAGCAGCAGCTTTCTCTTCATCTGTTAAGTCTGTACGAGATTCTATCTCATCATTCTTAGCTTTCAGTGCTTCGTCGATGGCTTGCTTAGCTACTGACTTAGTCAACGCCTCTGGATTGACTGAAGTGACTTCTCTTGTTCCAGTTGACTGAGCTTGATTGACTTCGGCATTTGTTGTTGCTTTGTCGATCGCCTCTTTCGCTGCATCTGCTTTCTTCTTAGCTTCTGCCTTAGCCGCAGTTTTTTCTTCGTCTGTTAAGTCTGTACGTGCATCTATTTCGGCAGTCTTAGCTTTCAAAGCATCGTCGATTGCTTTCTTAGCTTCTGTCTTCGCTTCTGGTTGTGGATCTACTGCTTTTACTTCTGTTGTTCCAGTTGACTGAGCTTGGTCGACTGCTGCGTTGGTTGTTGCTCTGTCGATGGCTTCTTTTGCTGCGTCAGCTGTCGCTTTAGCGTCTGCTTTGGCTGCAGTTTTCTCTTCGTCTGTTAAGTCTGTACGTGCATCTATTTCGGCAGTCTTAGCTTTCAGAGCTTCATCGATGGATTGTTTGGCTGCTGATTTAGCTACTGGTTGTGGATTTATAACTTTTAATTCTGTTGTTCCAGTTGACTGAGCTTGGTCGACTGCGGCATTCGTTGTTGCTCTGTCGATGGCTTCTTTTGCTGCGTCAGCTGTCGCTTTAGCGTCTGCTTTGGCTGCAGTTTTCTCTTCGTCTGTTAAGTCTGTACGAGAGTCGATTTCATCAGTCTTAGCTTTCAAAGCTTCGTCGATGGATTGCTTAGCTGCTGACTTAGTCAACGCCTCTGGATTGACTGAAGTGACTTCTATGATTCCAGTTGACTTAGATTGGTCGACTTCAGCATTCTTTGTTGCTTTATCTATGGCTGCTTTCGCTGCGTCTGCTGTCGCTTTAGCATCTGCTTTGGCTGCAGTTTTCTCTTCGGCCGTTAAATCTGTGCGAGCATCAATTTCGGCAGTCTTAGCTTTCAAAGCATCGTCG
>NZ_JBKOTV010000028.1:0-840 GCF_049738055.1 Streptococcus sp. CL6.22
ACTAAGCAATCCATCAACGAAGCTTTGAAAGCTAAGAATAATGAGATTGATGCTCGTACAGACTTAACAGATGAGGAGAAAACTGCAGCAAAAGCAGAAGCTAAGGCTAAAGCCGATGAAGCGAAATCAGCCATCGACAACGCAACAACAAATGCAGCAGTCGACCAAGCTCAGTCAATTGGAACAATAGAAGTAAACTTAATTAATCCAGTAGCAGTAGCGAAGACAGAAGCTAAGAAAGAAATCGACGATGCTTTGAAAGCTAAGAACGATGAGATTGATGCTCGCACAGACTTAACAGACGAAGAGAAGACCGCGGCTAAGGCTGAAGCGAAAACCAAAGCTGATGCAGCAAAAGCAGCCATCGATAATGCCACAACCAACTCAGCAGTCGACCAAGCTCAGTCAACTGGTATTGAAGAAGTGAACTCAGTCAATCCGATTGCACAAATTAGACCGGCAGTTGGATCAAGTGCTGGAGTTCATGTAAACTCAGCTAATCCAACTTCTAAAGAAAAACCACAGGAAAAACAAGCAATAGACCAAGTATTGAAAACTGATGAAGCCAAAGCTAAAGTGAAAGATAGTGTAGCATCTCCTATCTCACAACTTGAAAATGAGAATCAGCAAGTAGCTACTAATCAGCGTGTAGTGGCTAGAGAATTGCCAAATACAGGTACAACAGAATCCATAACAGCAATTGTTGCAGCAACAGCTAGTGCGATACTTGGTTTTGGTCTTATTGCTCGTCGTCGAAAAGAAGATGAAGAAGACAAATTAGAAAATCAGTAACGATTTCTAACAGTTGCAACTCCTTTTTTGAGACTAAGTAGATAATAT
>NZ_JBKOTV010000029.1:0-711 GCF_049738055.1 Streptococcus sp. CL6.22
AAGGTCCCGTAGTGTAGCGGTTATCACGTCGCCCTGTCACGGCGAAGATCGCGGGTTCGATTCCCGTCGGGACCGTTAGAATAACGTAAGTTATTTTAGACTCGTTAGCTCAGTTGGTAGAGCAATTGACTTTTAATCAATGGGTCACTGGTTCGAGCCCAGTACGGGTCATATATGCGGGTTTGGCGGAATTGGCAGACGCACCAGATTTAGGATCTGGCGCTTAACGGCGTGGGGGTTCAAGTCCCTTAACCCGCATTAAGATATAATAAATGAGCCGGCTTAGCTCAGTTGGTAGAGCATCTGATTTGTAATCAGAGGGTCGCGTGTTCAAGTCATGTAGCCGGCATTTTTAGATAGAAGAAAACAGTGCGAACGTAGTTCAGTGGTAGAACACCACCTTGCCAAGGTGGGGGTCGCGGGTTCGAATCCCGTCGTTCGCTTAGAGAGGCCGGGGTGGCGGAACTGGCAGACGCACAGGACTTAAAATCCTGCGATTGGTAACGATCGTACCGGTTCGATTCCGGTCCTCGGCATAAACTAATGAGCACCCTTAGCTCAACTGGATAGAGTACCTGACTACGAATCAGGCGGTTAGAGGTTCGACTCCTCTAGGGTGCATTTTTCTATTTAACTCGGGAAGTAGCTCAGCTTGGTAGAGTACTTGGTTTGGGACCAAGGTGTCGCAGGTTCGAATCCTGTCTTCCCGAT
>NZ_JBKOTV010000030.1:0-621 GCF_049738055.1 Streptococcus sp. CL6.22
AGTGATGAATTCACATCAGGTGGTGCGAAGGTTTATGACTACGATACAGCACGTGACCAAGTCTACACTGTAACCCTTTCAGAACGTGTCGAACCGGTTAACCCAGATAACCCAAGCCCACAACCAAACACCCCAGTCAATCCAGGACAACCAGATAGTCCACGTTGGCCAGCTAGTGTCCATGATTTAGATAACAAAGAAAGCGTTAGCCGTACCATCCATTACGTTTATGAAGATGGAAGTAAGGCTAAGGATGATGTGGTTGAAACACTGAACTTCAAACGTTGGAGTCGTATTAACCTAGTGACTGGTCAAATTTTCTTCCAAGACTGGACAACTAATGATGATACGTTTGATAAAGTAGTCTCTCCAACTATCGCAGGTTACACAGCGGATAAATCAGAAATCCCAGCTGTAAGTGGAGTTCAAGCGAAAGACCAAGATCGTGTTGAAACAGTCACTTATCGTAAGGATGCTCAAAAAGCTGTTATCCGTTATGTAAGTACTAACGGTAACCGCGTTCTCACAACAGATGAAGTGACAGGTAAGTCAGGTGAAGCCATTGCCTACAGCACAACAAGTCAAATCACAGAATTCAAGAAACAAGGCTATAACCTTGTC
>NZ_JBKOTV010000031.1:0-565 GCF_049738055.1 Streptococcus sp. CL6.22
AATTGATGCCAACAACGATTTGACTGCTGAAGAAAAAGCCAAAGCTAAGGAAGACGCGAAAGTCAAAGCCGATGCAGCGAAGACTGCAATCGACAAGGCGACAACAAATGCAGCGGTGGAACAAGCTAAGGCTGATGGAGCGACAAGTGTATCTTTAGTAACACCAACAGCGCAAGCGAAGCCAGCTGCAAAACAAGCCATCGATGAAGCATTAAAAGCAAAAGAAGCAGCAATAGATGCCAACAATGACTTAACAGCAGAAGAGAAAGCCAAAGCTAAGGAAGACGCCAAAGCCAAAGCCGATGCAGCTAAACAAGCAATCGATAGCGCAACAACAAACGCAGCGGTAGAACAAGCTAAAAATGACGGAGCGACAAGTATATCATCAGTCACTCCAACACCAACAGCTAAACCGGCTGCAAAACAAGCCATCGATGACGCATTGAAAGCTAAGAACGATGTGATTGATGCCAATAACGATTTGACTGCTGAAGAGAAAACCAAAGCTAAGGAAGACGCCAAAGCGAAAGCTGACGCAGCGAAGCAAGCAATTGACAACGCAATT
>NZ_JBKOTV010000032.1:0-410 GCF_049738055.1 Streptococcus sp. CL6.22
TTCATTGTTCAGTACTACAACCTTAGTTGTAGTGCCCTGCACATTGGTTCGTCTTGTTCAGTTTTCAAAGGTCTTTGTCACTCGCTTCTCTCAAGTGACAACTATATTAGTATATCACAGTCGCTTTCGCTTGTCAACACTTTTTTGAAACTTTTTTGAAACTTTTTTTCATCAAGTGTGCCATCCGCAACATACCATAGTCCGTACGGGATTCGAACCCGTGTTACCGCCGTGAAAAGGCGGTGTCTTAACCCCTTGACCAACGGACCTGAGCTGTTATTTTCAACTCTTACTATTATACAGACTTTTTCTGACTTGTCAACAACTTTTTTAAACTTTTTATGTTTTTTTGTATGACTCCCTAATGAGTACGGATATCAAACTCCTTAAACACAATACGTAAGTCTCTC
>NZ_JBKOTV010000033.1:0-362 GCF_049738055.1 Streptococcus sp. CL6.22
GAAAAGGAGGATGTGGGATTCGAACCCACGCACGCTTTTACACGCCTGACGGTTTTCAAGACCGTTCCCTTCAGCCGGACTTGGGTAATCCTCCAAAATAGTCCGTACGGGATTCGAACCCGTGTTACCGCCGTGAAAAGGCGGTGTCTTAACCCCTTGACCAACGGACCAAACTTTATGGGCACGAGTGGACTCGAACCACCGACCTCACGCTTATCAGGCGTGCGCTCTAACCACCTGAGCTACGCGCCCAAGTTAAAAAACTTGGTAATTGAACAAAGTTCAAAGCGGGTGACGAGAATCGAACTCGCGACAACAGCTTGGAAGGCTGTAGTTTTACCACTAAACTACACCCGCTTAAA
>NZ_JBKOTV010000034.1:0-362 GCF_049738055.1 Streptococcus sp. CL6.22
AAGTCATTTGTATTAATACTTTTCTCTGGATCTGGTACTTCATTGTGACGAACCGTTTGGTTTGGCTCTTTCGCCGTTGGTGTGAAGGTGTCACTTTGTTTCTTAACTGTAACTGGTACATCCACTTCATCTTCTGTTCCATCTGGATAATGAACTAAGGCTACTCCTGGATGACTGCCTGGTGTGCTGACATCTGGCCTTGTCTTCCATGTAACAGTTGTGCCTTCTGGTAAGCCGGTTTTGTTTACACTTGCTTCTGGATCTGGTACGTGACCATTGTCCACTTCTTGAGGGATTCCACTTGGTGTATACTCATCATTTTGCGGAGTTACATTTACCGTTACCGTCACTTCTTCCGTACT